>NC_004193.1:0-97500 GCF_000011245.1 Oceanobacillus iheyensis HTE831 | reverse complement strand
CTGAGCCAAGATCAAACTCTCCATAAAAGTTGTGTTTCTTGTGCTTCAGAAGTCAACTTCTGACTTCATTTCTTTTTAAGAAAAACGAGGTGTTTTTCTTCTTTCGTACTGGTTGTTTTGTTCAGTTTTCAAAGAGCAATTTCGTTGTCGCCTCCAAAACAGCGACTTTATAAATTTAACATTTTCTCCAAATCTTGTCAATAACTTTTTTAAAAGTTTTTTAAGAAATGGTGGAGCCTAGCGGGATCGAACCGCTGACCTCCTGCGTGCAAGGCAGGCGCTCTCCCAGCTGAGCTAAGGCCCCTTTATTTAAATATATTTCATGGTCGGGAAGACAGGATTCGAACCTGCGACCCCTTGGTCCCAAACCAAGTGCTCTACCAAGCTGAGCTACTTCCCGATGGCGCGCCTGAGAGGAGTCGAACCCCTAACCTCTTGATCCGTAGTCAAACGCTCTATCCAATTGAGCTACAGGCGCGAATGGTGCCGAGGACCGGAATCGAACCGGTACGGTAGTCACCTACCGCAGGATTTTAAGTCCTGTGCGTCTGCCAGTTCCGCCACCCCGGCAGGGTTGGAGCGGAAGACGGGATTCGAACCCGCGACCCCCACCTTGGCAAGGTGGTGTTCTACCACTGAACTACTTCCGCATTGGCAAATTTCTAAATGGTGCGGGTGAAGGGACTTGAACCCCCACGTCCGAAGACACTAGATCCTAAGTCTAGCGCGTCTGCCAATTCCGCCACACCCGCAAAATGGTGAGCCATGAAGGATTCGAACCTTCGACCCTCTGATTAAAAGTCAGATGCTCTACCGACTGAGCTAATGGCTCGTACAACTTAAATTTATTCACCATTCGTTAATATTCTGTTAGAAAAAGTGGTGCCGGCCAGAGGACTTGAACCCCCAACCTACTGATTACAAGTCAGTTGCTCTACCAGTTGAGCTAGGCCGGCGTGGTGGAGGATGCAGGGCTCGAACCTGCGACCCCCTGCTTGTAAGGCAGGTGCTCTCCCAGCTGAGCTAATCCTCCGAACTGCCTGGCGGCGTCCTACTCTTGCAGGGGCAAAGCCCCAACTACCATCGGCGCTGAAGAGCTTAACTTCTGTGTTCGGCATGGGAACAGGTGTGGCCTCTTCGCTATCGCTACCAGACTTTCGTATAATATGTAGTCCAAAAAAATAAGGACAAGTTATATTATATGCATTTCTTAGACAAAATGCAACACTTTTTTTAGGATTGTACCCTAAAAACTAAATAAGAGTAACGTGACATCAATATAAGAACTTAGATAAGTCCTCGATCAATTAGTATCCGTCAGCTGCACGTGTCGCCACGCTTCCACCTCGGACCTATCAACCTCATCGTCTCTGAGGGATCTTACTCACTCGAAGTGATGGGAAGTTTCATCTTGAGGGGGGCTTCATGCTTAGATGCTTTCAGCACTTATCCTTACCACACGTAGCTACCCAGCCATGCTCCTGGCGGAACAACTGGTACACCAGCGGTGTGTCCATCCCGGTCCTCTCGTACTAAGGACAGCTCCTCTCAAACTTCCAACGCCCACGACGGATAGGGACCGAACTGTCTCACGACGTTCTGAACCCAGCTCGCGTACCGCTTTAATGGGCGAACAGCCCAACCCTTGGGACCGACTACAGCCCCAGGATGCGATGAGCCGACATCGAGGTGCCAAACCTCCCCGTCGATGTGAACTCTTGGGGGAGATAAGCCTGTTATCCCCGGGGTAGCTTTTATCCGTTGAGCGATGGCCCTTCCATGCGGAACCACCGGATCACTAAGCCCGACTTTCGTCCCTGCTCGACTTGTAGGTCTCGCAGTCAAGCTCCCTTCTGCCTTTACACTCTACGAATGATTTCCAACCATTCTGAGGGAACCTTTGGGCGCCTCCGTTACTCTTTGGGAGGCGACCGCCCCAGTCAAACTGCCCGCCTGACACTGTCTCCGAACCGGATCACGGTCCTGGGTTAGAATGTTCATACAGCGAGGGTGGTATCCCACGGGTGCCTCCACGTAAGCTAGCGCTCACGCTTCAAAGGCTCCCACCTATCCTGTACAAGCTGCACAAACATTCAATATCAGGCTACAGTAAAGCTCCACGGGGTCTTTCCGTCCTGTCGCGGGTAATGCGCATCTTCACGCATAGTATAATTTCACCGGGTCTCTCGTTGAGACAGTGCCCAAGTCGTTGCACCTTTCGTGCGGGTCGGAACTTACCCGACAAGGAATTTCGCTACCTTAGGACCGTTATAGTTACGGCCGCCGTTTACTGGGGCTTCGGTTCAAAGCTTCGCTCCGAAGAGCTAACTCGTCCCCTTAACCTTCCAGCACCGGGCAGGTGTCAGCCCCTATACTTCGCCTTTCGGCTTCGCAGAGACCTGTGTTTTTGCTAAACAGTCGCTTGGGCCTATTCACTGCGGCTCCTCCTATGAAGGAGCACCCCTTCTCCCGAAGTTACGGGGTCATTTTGCCGAGTTCCTTAACGAGAGTTCTCCCGCTCACCTTAGGATTCTCTCCTCGCCTACCTGTGTCGGTTTGCGGTACGGGCACCTATGATCTAACTAGAGGCTTTTCTTGGCAGTGTGAAATCCGGAACTTCGGTACTCAATTTCCCTCCCCATCACAGCTTGAAATTGTCAGACGGATTTGCCTATCTGACTTTCTCACTGCTTGGGCGCACACGTCCATCGGTGCGCATTCCTTATCCTACTGCGTCCCCCCATCGCTCAAACAATCATGAGGTGGTACAGGAATATCTACCTGTTGTCCATCGCCTACGCCTATCGGCCTCGGCTTAGGTCCCGACTAACCCTGAGAGGACGAGCCTTCCTCAGGAAACCTTAGGCATTCGGTGAAAGAGATTCTCACTCTTTTTTCGCTACTCATACCGGCATTCTCACTTCTAAGCGCTCCACCAGTCCTCACGGTCTGACTTCGCAGCACTTAGAACGCTCTCCTACCATTGTTCGTAAGAACAATCCGCAGCTTCGGTGATACGTTTAGCCCCGGTACATTTTCGGCGCAGAGTCACTCGACCAGTGAGCTATTACGCACTCTTTAAATGGTGGCTGCTTCTAAGCCAACATCCTGGTTGTCTGGGCAACTCCACATCCTTTTCCACTTAACGTATACTTTGGGACCTTAGCTGGCGGTCTGGGCTGTTTCCCTTTCGACTATGAACCTTATCACCCATAGTCTGACTCCCAAGTTTAAGTAACTGGCATTCGGAGTTTGACTGAATTCGGTAACCCGGTAGGGGCCCCTAGTCCAATCAGTGCTCTACCTCCAGTACTCATCATCTTGAGGCTAGCCCTAAAGCTATTTCGGAGAGAACCAGCTATCTCCGTGTTCGATTGGCATTTCACCCCTACCCACACCTCATCCCCGCATTTTTCAACATACGTGGGTTCGGGCCTCCAGTCAGTGTTACCTGACCTTCACCCTGGACATGGGTAGATCACACGGTTTCGGGTCTACGACCACATACTATATTCGCCCTATTCAGACTCGCTTTCGCTGCGGCTCCGTGTCTTCCACTTAACCTTGCATGGGATCGTAACTCGCCGGTCCATTCTACAAAAGGTACGCCGTCACCCATTAACGGGCTTCGACTACTTGTAGGCACACGGTTTCAGGTTCTATTTCACTCCCCTTCCGGGGTGCTTTTCACCTTTCCCTCACGGTACTGGTTCACTATCGGTCACTAGGGAGTATTTAGCCTTGGGAGATGGTCCTCCCGGATTCCGACGGAATTCCACGTGTTCCGCCGTACTCAGGATACACTCCGGAGGAAATTCCTTTTCAATTACAGGGCTGTTACCTTCTTCGGCTGACCTTTCCAGATCGATTCATTTAAAGAATTTCTTTGTAACTCCAAAGGAGTGTCCTACAACCCCAGAAAGCAAGCTTTCTGGTTTGGGCTCTTTCCGTTTCGCTCGCCGCTACTCAGGAAATCGAGGTTTCTTTCTCTTCCTCCAGGTACTGAGATGTTTCAGTTCCCCGGGTCTGCTCCCTATACCCTATGTATTGAGGTATAGGTACTGCTCCATTACGAACAGTGGGTTTCCCCATTCGGAAATCCCCGGATCAAAGTTTACTTACAACTCCCCGAGGCATATCGGTGTTAGTCCCGTCCTTCGTCAGCTCCTAGTGCCAAGGCATCCACCGTGCGCCCTTATTCACTTAACTAAGTTATTTCAGTAAATAAGCGTGCTAATTTAATAGCCTTGTTTCAAAAAAATAATCTAGCTTCAGCTCCTATTAAAAATAGTTGCTTCAGCTTTCTAATTTGATGTCGTTGTTACTCTTATTTAGTTTTCAAGGTACAATGTAGTAACTTCTGTAAAAGAAGTTTATTCAATCGAGAGATTGCTCTCTCAAAACTGAACCAAACAACCAAGTACGATTCCGTAATAATCCTTAGAAAGGAGGTGATCCAGCCGCACCTTCCGATACGGCTACCTTGTTACGACTTCACCCCAATCATTAGTCCCACCTTCGGCGGCTGGCTCCTTACGGTTACCTCACCGACTTCGGGTGTTACCAACTCTCGTGGTGTGACGGGCGGTGTGTACAAGGCCCGGGAACGTATTCACCGCGGCATGCTGATCCGCGATTACTAGCGATTCCGGCTTCATGTAGGCGAGTTGCAGCCTACAATCCGAACTGAGAATGGTTTTGTGGGATTTGCTTGACCTCGCGGGTTCGCTTCCCTTTGTTCCATCCATTGTAGCACGTGTGTAGCCCAGGTCATAAGGGGCATGATGATTTGACGTCATCCCCACCTTCCTCCGGTTTGTCACCGGCAGTCACCTTAGAGTGCCCAACTTAATGCTGGCAACTAAGATCAAGGGTTGCGCTCGTTGCGGGACTTAACCCAACATCTCACGACACGAGCTGACGACAACCATGCACCACCTGTCACTCTGTCCCCGAAGGGAAAACTCTATCTCTAGAGTGTTCAGAGGATGTCAAGACCTGGTAAGGTTCTTCGCGTTGCTTCGAATTAAACCACATGCTCCACCGCTTGTGCGGGCCCCCGTCAATTCTTTTGAGTTTCAGCCTTGCGGCCGTACTCCCCAGGCGGAGTGCTTAATGCGTTAACTTCAGCACTAAGGGGCGGAAACCCCCTAACACCTAGCACTCATCGTTTACGGCGTGGACTACCAGGGTATCTAATCCTGTTCGCTCCCCACGCTTTCGCTCCTCAGCGTCAGTTACAGACCAGAGAGTCGCCTTCGCCACTGGTGTTCCTCCACATCTCTACGCATTTCACCGCTACACGTGGAATTCCACTCTCCTCTTCTGCACTCAAGTTCCCCAGTTTCCAATGCACGTTTACGGTTGAGCCGTAAGATTTCACATCAGACTTAAAGAACCGCCTGCGAGCGCTTTACGCCCAATAATTCCGGACAACGCTTGCCACCTACGTATTACCGCGGCTGCTGGCACGTAGTTAGCCGTGGCTTTCTGGTTAGGTACCGTCAAGGTACTATCAGTTACTATAGTACTTGTTCTTCCCTAACAACAGAGTTTTACGATCCGAAAACCTTCATCACTCACGCGGCGTTGCTCCGTCAGACTTTCGTCCATTGCGGAAGATTCCCTACTGCTGCCTCCCGTAGGAGTCTGGGCCGTGTCTCAGTCCCAGTGTGGCCGATCACCCTCTCAGGTCGGCTACGCATCGTCGCCTTGGTAAGCCGTTACCTTACCAACTAGCTAATGCGCCGCAGGCCCATCTGTAAGTGACAGCAAAAGCCGCCTTTCAACTTCTCATCAGGAGATGAAAAGTGTTATCCGGTATTAGCTCGCGTTTCCACGAGTTATCCCAGTCTTACAGGCAGGTTGCCTACGTGTTACTCACCCGTCCGCCGCTCATTCCATTATCGTCAACTCCGAAGAGAATCAAATAATTTCATGCGCTCGACTTGCATGTATTAGGCACGCCGCCAGCGTTCGTCCTGAGCCAAGATCAAACTCTCCATAAAAGTTGTGTTTCTTGTGCTTCAGAAGTCAACTTCTGACTTCATTTCTTTTTAAGAAAAACGAGGTGTTTTTCTTCTTTCGTACTGGTTGTTTTGTTCAGTTTTCAAAGAGCAATTTCGTTGTCGCTAACTCAAATTGGCGACTTTATTAATTTAACACATCTAATTGTTGGTGTCAACAATTTGTTTTAACTTTTTTAAGAAAGTTTATTTCGATGTGCTTTGCTGATGCGCTTTGTTAACGCAACGATATTTAATTTATCATGATTCCAAAACGAAATCAAGCACTTTTTAAAATAAATTTTGGATTGATTAATATTTCTATAATTTAGGCTATTCCGTTTAAGAATACATACTTTATATATACCCAATATAATCCTGTTTTAAACAAAGAATCCCCCCTTATCAAATCCTTGTTTTGATAAGGAGGGATTCAACCCGCCAGTTACTTTGTACGCATTTGCGGGAAAAGTAATACGTCACGAATGGATGGTGAGTTTGTTAATAACATTACTAAGCGGTCAACACCAATACCGAGTCCTCCAGTTGGTGGCATTCCATATTCAAGTGCTTCTAAGAAATCCTCATCCATATAATGTGCTTCATCGTTTCCTTCTGCTCTTTCTTTTACTTGAGCCTCAAAACGAGCGCGTTGGTCAATTGGATCATTCAATTCACTAAACGCATTCGCATGTTCTCTTCCTACAATAAACAACTCAAAACGATCTGTGAATCGCTCATCTTCTTTATTTTTCTTTGCAAGTGGAGAAATTTCCACTGGATGTCCGTGTATAAATGTAGGTTGAATAAGAGTCTCTTCTACTTTTTGTTCAAAAAATTCATTAACCACATGTCCATAACTCATAGATTCAGTTACTTGCACACCATGCTCTTTAGCAAGTGCTCGAGCTTCCTCATCTGAAACTTCTTTCCAAAAATCCACACCTGTAGCATCTTTAACAGCATCTACGATATGCAGTCTTGTCCATTTTGGCTCTAGATTAATTTCATGTTCTCCATAAGTAATTGTTGTTGAACCATGGACTTGTTTTGCAATATGAGCTACGAGATTCTCTGTAAGTTCCATAATGTCATGATAATCAGCGTACGCTTCATATAGCTCAATCATCGTGAATTCAGGGTTGTGCCTTGTAGATACTCCTTCATTTCGGAAAACGCGCCCTATTTCATACACTTTTTCTAGTCCGCCAACCATTAAACGTTTTAGGTGTAATTCAATAGCTATTCGCATATACAATTCTATATCTAAAGCGTTATGATGTGTAATAAATGGACGGGCAGAAGCTCCACCAGGAATACTATGCATCATCGGTGTTTCAACTTCTAAAAAGCCTTGTCCGTTTAAATACTCTCTCATCGACTGAATGATTTTACTACGAGATACAAAAGTTCCTCTACTATCAGGATTTGTAATTAAGTCCAGATAACGTTGACGATAACGCTGTTCAATATCCTTTAATCCATGATACTTTTCTGGTAAAGGTCGTAAGGATTTCGTTAATAGTTGAAATTGTTTTGCTTTAACAGATATTTCTCCTACATTTGTTTTAAACATAACACCAGTAACGCCGACGATATCTCCTAAATCTGCCGACTTAAACACTTCATAAGCATCGTCACCGATCATATCTTTTCGTACATATAATTGAATTTGTCCACTTAAATCTTGAATATGAGCAAATCCAGCTTTTCCTTTTCCACGCTTTGTCATTAATCGTCCAGCAATGGTAACTTCATCTGTAGTTTCCTCTAATTCTTCTTTTGAATAGGAATCATATTTTTCAATAAGATCTGTAGCCTGATGGCTACGTTCGAATTTACCACCAAATGGATCCAACCCTTTTTCCATGTGTTCTGCCAATTTATCTCTTCGAACCTGCATATGTTCATTTAACTCTTCTGACATTTTTATCACTCCAATTCTCTATAAACTAAGTATAACGTATCTTACAATGACTTGAATTGATTATTCATTATTTAAAAAGGATCTCTAATTCCCTTATAACAAAATATCGAAATCTTAAACACTTTTCTTTCCGCATAAAAAAATAATTACTCTATAGCTACTACTTGTTAGATTTAAAACAGTAATATCATATCTAGTTTTCCTCAAGACGAGTTACACTGTTCTCTAATACAAGCTCTTCTTTAGAAATGGATAGCTTTTCAGCAATCTCAGCTAATAATTGGTCGGAAGGCTGCTTTGTACCTCTTTCAATATTTCCTAGTTTTGAAGTGGATAGCTTCATCTCTTGAGCAAATTGTATTTGTGTGTAGCCTTTTAATTTACGAAAAGCTTTTATTCTTCTTCCGATTCGCTTCTTATCCATCTTTTTACATCCTTTTTCTCTGTCTCAGGAAGTTCATTGACATAAGAATCCACTGTTTTATTTTTCACAGGGATTATATAGCCTGGTGCGATTTCTTGAAGTGGTATCAAAACAAATGCGCGTTCATGCATTCTAGGATGCGGCAACATCAATCTTTCTACTGTACTATTTTCTTGATTATACGTCAAAATGTCAAGGTCGATTGTACGAGGACCAAATCGAATCGTTCTTACTCTTCCTAACTCCTGTTCAATCCATTGACATGCATCTAATAGTTCATTTGCGGATAAACTCGTCATTACTTGCACTACCATATTTAAAAAGTTGGATTGTTCTGTGTAACCTACAGGCGCCGTTTCATATATAGAAGACTTTTCCTTAATGGTTATGTTTGGGTGGTCATCCAAAAATTGCAGTGCTTGATTAATAAAGTTTTCTCGCGGTTCAATATTTGTGCCTAAGGCTACATAAGCTTCATTCATTTTTCCCTCTCCCTATAAATTTCTACAGCAACAGATTGATAATGCCCCGGAATTGGCGGGTCTGGTTTTACTACTCTCACTAAACAAGCATTCAATAATGAAAAGGATGCAAATAACTCCTTAGAGATTCCCTCAGCTACTGCTTCAATTAGATTATATGAAGGACCTTCAACGACTTTTTTTACAGTTTCATAAGCCTGCCCATAATGGATGGACTCATTCATGTCATCCGATATTCCCGCCTTATCTAAAGGAACATGTAATTCAAGATCTACATTAAACCGTTGTCCTAGTTTATTTTCTTCTGGAAAAAGTCCATGATAACCATAAAATTGCATTTGTTTTATAATGATTTTATCCATTCCTAAAGACTCCTTTTCCCATAGATAGCATCTGCGACCTTGGCAGCTTCTGCATTGATATGTACATTATGCACTCGTACTATATGAGCTCCTTGCTGTACTCCAATTACTGTAGTAGCAGCAGTACCAACATCACGATCAGCTGCAGGTACATCTAATACATGTCCAATAAACCTTTTACGTGAAGTGGCTAATAGTACCGGATAACCTAGATTAACTAATTGATGTAACTCTCGTACTACTTCCATATTCTGTTCCATGCTTTTTGCAAAACCTACACCAGGATCAATAATAATGTTATCCTCGCTAATCCCTGCATCTTTTGCAATTTGAATACTTTCCAATAAATCGGATTTTACGTCTTCCATGAAATCACTATAATCTTCTTCTTTACGATTATGCATTAAAATAATTGGAACATTATATTCTGCTACAACCTTCGCCATATCTGGATCCTTTTTTGCTCCCCATATATCATTGATCATATCTGCTCCTGCTTCTAACACTTTTCTAGCTGTCTCTGCTTTAAACGTATCCACCGATATCGGAATACTTAATTTGTCTTTAAGGATTCGAATAACTGGAATAATTCGATTCAACTCCTCTTCGGCAGAGATTGGAGTGTAGCCTGGTCGTGTCGATTCTCCTCCTATATCAATCATATCCGCCCCTTGCTTTTCTAATTGCAAAGCTTGGTCGACAGCTTTATTAACAGTTGAATAGTTCCCTCCATCTGAAAAAGAATCCGGAGTTACATTTAGTATGCCCATGATATGTGTTCGTTTAGAAACATTTAATGTTCGTTTCTTCGTTCGAATATTCAACTTATCGCCTACCTCTTTTCTTACATAATCTATTCTTTCATCGTACAATAACTACTCACAGAACGGAAGCACCACCATAAACAAAAAAGAGCTGACCAATTTGGCCAGCCCCATCATAACTTTTACTCTTTATCAAATTGATATAACGGTGTTGATAGATAGCGCTCACCATTATCTGGTAATATAGCAAGAACTTTCTTACCTGCGCCTAATTGTTTAGCAACTTTAACTGCAGCAGCAACTGCAGCACCGGAAGAAATACCTCCCAATATGCCATTGGTCGTTGCAACTTTTCTAGCTGCTTCATATGCTTCCTCATTACTAATTGTTAAAACTTCATCATAGATTGCGGTGTCTAACACATCCGGTTTAAAGCCGGCTCCAATTCCTTGTATTTTATGCGGCCCAGGACTTCCTCCTGAAAGTATTGGAGAATCAGCCGGCTCTACTGCGTATAATTTAATATCTTGAAAATGATTTTTTAGCACCTTACCTGCACCGGTAATTGTTCCACCAGTACCAATACCAGATACGAATCCATCAAGACCATCTTTCATCTGCTCCACAATTTCTTTACCAGTCGTTTTTTCGTGAATATCAGGATTTGCAGGGTTGCTAAATTGTTGCGGCATAAAGTAATCATTCTCTTCTTGCAATTCTACCGCTTTCGCAATTGCACCTTTCATCCCTTCAGCACCAGGTGTCAGTACAAGTTCAGCACCATAAGCACGAAGGAGATTCCTGCGTTCCTGACTCATCGTATCTGGCATTACTAGAACTGCACGGTATCCTTTTGCAGCTGCTACCATTGCAAGGCCAATACCAGTATTTCCACTAGTCGGCTCAATAATAGTATCGCCTTCTTTTAGCTTTCCACCTTGTTCTGCTGCTTCAATCATCGCGATAGCAATACGGTCTTTCACAGAGCTACCAGGATTCATAAACTCTACCTTTGCGTATACATCTGCACTACCTTCATCTGTAACATTGTGTAATTTAACAATCGGTGTTCCGCCAATTAAACCTGTAATATTATCAGAGACCCTCATCTGACTTCCTCCTCTAATTCCAAGTATTTTTATAAGATTTACATCTAATGTAGTTCCTTTATCCTAAAATGTCAACTAATTTGTCTGATAATTTCATATTATTCATTTTCGTAAATCCACTCTATATCTACTTCTTCCCATAATTGGTCAGCTTCTAACGTCAGTCCTTCTTCATGCATGGCAACTTCACTATGGACATACGGTTGTACTTCGTCGTAGGTAAATTTAATCGCCGGAAGTTTACGATGCAAATACATAATCGCTACACCATTTTCCGCTTGAAAAGGTTCACTATATGTGTGATTTTCCATATTTGCTGCCTGTGTTTCGTAACTATCCAACAAGAATTGACTTGATGTGTAGATACTTCCCATGTATCCACCATTTTGTCTTGTCTCATCGTCAATGCTATATTCTCTAGCTAATAATCTAAAAGAAGCACCATCTTCTAATTCTTGGTATACCTGTTCAGCCGTTTCCATATCTTCCACTAAGATATGCGAGAGCTTAACAGAAGATGAAAAATCATATTGATTACCATATGTATCATAATATGACCTTAATTCCTCTTCAGGGATCTCAATATTTTTAGTTAGTAACTGTTCCAACTGATAACGGTATTTTATTTCTTCTCTCCATCTTTCTTCTTCTTCAACAGCATCATCTTCTGTTAAAATCCCTTGCATGGTATATAAGAAAGAAACTTCTCTGTCGATGATTTTTTCACTTACTTCAATACCCTCTTGCTCTGCTAGCGTATTAACGACTTCCTTATCAATCATCTGTTTTAAATGTTTTTGCCCTTGCATATTTCTTAAGCCTGTCATCCATTCATCATAAGATATTTCTTCGCCAGCTACTGTTGCTACTGCTTCATTACGATTGATCTCTTTTTCCCCTTTACCGTCCGACACTACTTCTGAGTCATTGCTATCTCCCACAAACAATAGAGTTGCAATATTCGTAATCAGCAGTACCACAACGATTCCGAGCAACAATTTTTTTGACATGAAGTGTAACTTCCTTTCTTCTCTCTACTGTTTAAGGTCTTCTAATTCTTCCTCAGTAAAATGATACTTTTCATTACAAAAATGACAAGTTGCCTCTGCACCTTGGTCTTCTTCAATCATCGCCTGTATTTCATCATTTCCTAATCCGATAATTGCTTGGGCAAGACGATCTTTGGAGCACTTACAACGAAACTCAATTGGCATTTTTTCATGTATGGTTAAACACTCTTCGCCAAATAGTTGGGTTAGAATTTCTTCCGGAGATTTTCCTTCACGAATTAACGAAGATATTGCAGGAATGGCTTGAATTTGATCTTCTAATTCATTAATTACTTCTTCTTCTGCACCAGGCATTACTTGAACGATAAAACCTCCTGCAGCTAAAATAGTATGATCTGGATTTACCAAAACCCCTGCACCAACAGCTGATGGCAATTGTTCTGAAGTAGCATAGTAATAGGTGAAGTCTTCACTAATCTCCCCAGAAACAATCGGTGTTTCCCCTGTGAAAAAATCCTTTAATCCTAAATCTTTAATAACACTAATATTTCCTTCTGTACCTACTGCTCGCGCAACATCTAATTTACCTTTATCATTTAAATCGAAATCAACATGTGGATTCGTAACATATCCACGAACATGTCCATCAGCATCAGCATCAGCAACAATAGCTCCAAGTGGACCATTACCCATTACTTTCGTTGTAATAGAGTCATCACCTTTTAGCATAGCTCCCATCATTGCCGTGATTGTTATCGTTCTGCCAAGTGCAGCAGATGCAGTTGCAAACGTATCCTGTCTTCTTCTCGCTTCTTCTATAGTGTTTGTGGATTGAACGGCATACGCTCTAATTTTCCCATTATTTGCTGTCGCTTTAATTAAGTAATCCTTCATTGGGAATATCTCTCCTTTTATTTTACTAATTATTTTTTTGGTAAATCAAATGCAATCCTTTTAACGTCAAATAAGGCTCTACGATATCAATGCTTGCAGATTCATGCGCAATTAATTTTGCAAGTCCGCCTGTTGCAATCACAGTTGGATTTGTCCCTTTTTCATCTTTGATTCTCTTTACCAAACCATCTACTTGTCCAATATATCCATAGAACACCCCAGAAGTCATGGCGTCTACTGTTGTAGAACCAATCACTGTTTCCGGTTTTTGAATTTCAATTTTTGGTAATTTTGATGCATTACTATATAGTGCTTCCATTGATATATTAATCCCCGGTGTAATGATCCCTCCAGCATATGCAGTATCCTCGTCGATATAGCAATACGTAGTTGCTGTTCCAAAATCAATGATAATTAGTGGTGAGCCGTATTCTTCCGTAGCTGCCACAGCATTAACAATTCTATCTGCACCAATTTCTTGAGGATTAGGGTAATTCATGTTTAAAAAAGTTTGATAAGAAGTTTTTCCAATTACTACGGCATCTAAATGAAAATAATCTCTACTCATTTTCTCTAAAGCAAATAATATAGGTGGAACAACCGAAGATATAATCACACCTTTAATATCTTCAAATGATAATTTTTTATGTTGAAAAAGAGAATGAATAAGCATGCCAAATTCATCTTCTGTTTTATAACGATCGGTTTTAATTCGCCAATGATGAGTTAATTCACCTTGGTCAAAGACACCTAAAACTGTGTTAGTATTTCCTACATCAAGTACAAATAGCATCAGTCAGCCTACCTTCCTTATCTTATCTGTTCTATAATATAACATACTTTAGGAAATATAAGAAAAGCTCAAAGCTTGCATTGACAAATGTTCTTAAGAACTCAAACCTTCTGATACTTCTCATTCTCTTTTTTCCTTGAGTAAAAAGCAAGCACAGTGAGCTCGAAGTAAATAATTTCCTTTTCAATAGAGTAGAAGGGGGCGACTAACCCCCGTTCTCTCACACCACCGTACGTACCGTTCGGTATACGGCGGTTCAATTAAGTATTACGAATAAATTCATACCTTTGATACAGACTTTTGAGCCCTAGTCTACTCCAATAGGAGTTGCCTAGGGTTCTGCTTAAGATTGGACTCTTGGAGATACGCCAATAATTCTTTCTGGTGTTTCCCCATTCGTATGCTTTGTGGTCAGGAACACCCAAGCTAATCAGCTTTCGGACTTTTGTCCGTGGAAGCTTCCATTGTTTCCACATACACATGCGCAATCTTCTTCTTATCCACTTATCGAACTCCTCAAACTTTGAAGGGGTCTCCGCTAAAGCGTAATACCCGCACCAACCCATCAGGTATTTGTTTAATTTCTCAATTCTTATTTCCATAGGAAATGGCTTGGAACGTGAAGTTATTTCCCTGATTTTCTGTTTTAGACGCATAATACTTTCTTTTGCGATTCTAATTTTTGGATTCTTTCCATTGGTGAAACTAAAACCAAGAAACTTACGTTTCCAAGGCCGGTCCACTGCTGATTTCTCTTTATTTACTTTCAAGCGAAGTTTCTCTTCAATAAATGTAGTAATGGAATTCATTACACGATTCCCAGCTTTCTTTGTTCTCACATAGATGTTGCAGTCATCCGCATAACGAACGAAACGTAGCCCACGCTCCTCCAGCTCCTTATCTAAATCATCTAATATAATGTTAGAAAGAAGAGGGCTCAACGGCCCGCCTTGCGGAGTGCCTTCTTCGGAGCTAACTACTATCCCATTTATCATGACGCCAGATTGTAGGTATTTCCGAATAAGCCGAAGCAATTCCTTATCCTTGATGCGCTTCGCTAAAACACCCATGAGCTTATCATGGTTCACCTTATCAAAGAATTTCTCTAGGTCCATATCAATTACCCATCTGTATCCTTCTTTAATAAGCCCCCTTGCCTTCCTCACAGCGTCATGTCCTCGACGGTTGGGCCTGAATCCATAGCTATGTTCTGAGAAGGTGGGGTCAAAAATTGTATGAAGCACTTGGGCAATAGCCTGTTGAATGAAACGATCCGTCACGGTTGGAATACCTAACATCCGAACTCCTCCGCTTGGTTTCGGGATTTCGACACGGCGGACAGGAGAAGGTGTATAGGTTCCTTTCCTCAAGTTCTCCCGAAGGGAATCCCAGTTATCATAGAGATGTCTTAGTAGGAATTTTACGGACATTTCATCTATGCCATGACTTCCTTTATTTCGTTCGACTCGCTTTAGTGCGAGAATGAGATTGTCCCGTGACAGAATTTGGTTCATCAACATACTTGGGTTTCCTTTCTTCGTGAATGTGACGTTCTATTTGTGCAAGTTCCACTCCACCCTTCCAAAGTCCCCTGTAGATTCACTACGTCCTCCTTTGGATAAGCCCTTCCGGGTTGTCTGTGTCTGCATGAAATCTTAACGCCTAGTGTCACATTTCTCCTTAATTGTTCCGTCCTTCCCCTTACATTCTCGAGTATGCAGGGTACTATGACTTCTGCTGACTTCTGACCGTTCAGCCATCCATTGCTGAATGAATTACCAAGAGTGCTTGGCGTTTCGATCAGACCTCCCCGGGTAAGAACGCAGTCTTTCCCTTCATCAATCTGCTTCATTTACTCTGTACCAACTTTGGCAGAAAGGACTTTGTTTTGTTATGCAAACTCATCCATTGATACCTAGCCTCATATGAAGTTTGTGTTCCTCAGACCGAAGGTTTGCCGTCCGCTTCCTTCAGATTCCATGTCGCCACGGACACCCTTGCGTTAGACTAACTGTTACTTCTGCCTTCACAGTTCGGGACTCTCACCCTATAGACTGCACCCATGCCGGGCACACCTAAAAAAGAAGTAGCCTTTTTAAGGCTACTTCTTAAGAATTAATTTTTAGGGTTTTGATCCTCTGAAGTATCGTCCTGAGTTTCATCGCTGGAAGTATTTTCAGAATCTATTTCTTCTCGTTCCGATTTTTCTTCATCATCAAGCTTTTGTTTCGCTTCTTCATAAGAAATCCCTTTTTTATCTTCATCTTCTTTAGAATTAATATTTACCTTCAACTCATCTGTTTCTTCTTCAGGCTCTGGTAATATTCCTTCTTCAAATAAAGATTTAATTTGTTTTGCATCTAACGTTTCTACCTCTAACAAGGTCTTCGCAATCAATTCTAATTGATCTTTGTTTTCTGTAAGAATGGTTTTCGCACGATCATAGCAGTAATTGATAAATGACTGCATTTCTTTATCAATTTCGTGTGCTATTGCATCAGAGTATGTCTGTTCATTTTGGATATCACGTCCTAAGAAGACGTTTCCTCCACCACCACTGCTAAATTGCAATGGCCCGATCTTGTCACTCATACCATACTCTGTAATCATCTTATGAGCGATATTTGTAGCACGCTGGAAGTCATTAGATGCTCCCGTACTTACTTCTCCAAAGATAATTTCTTCTGCTACTCGGCCACCAAGTAGCCCAGTAATCTTGTCAAAGAGTTCTGGTTTTGTCATGAAATATCGATCTTCACGAGGTAGCATTACAGCATAACCGCCGGCTTGACCACGTGGAACAATCGTAACTTTATGCACGACATCCGCATCATCCAGAACCATACCTATAACCGTATGACCACTCTCATGATATGCAACAATATTTCTCTCTTTTTGAGAAATAACACGGCTCTTCTTAGCCGGTCCAGCAATAACCCGGTCAATTGCTTCATCAATATCTAACTGGTTAAGTTTCTTGCGATCATCACGCGCAGCAATTAACGCCGCTTCGTTAAGTAAGTTCTCTAAATCTGCACCAGAGAAACCTGGAGTACGCATTGCGATTGTTTTTAAATCTACATTTGCATCTAATGGTTTGTTTTGAGCGTGTACACCTAGTACAGCTTCACGACCTTTCACATCAGGACGATCAACCATTATTTGTCTATCGAAACGACCCGGACGTAATAATGCAGGGTCTAATATATCCGCACGGTTTGTAGCGGCAATAATAATAATACCTTCATTTGCTCCAAACCCGTCCATTTCAACTAGTAATTGGTTAAGTGTTTGTTCACGTTCATCGTGACCGCCACCAAGCCCTGCACCACGTTGACGCCCTACAGCATCAATTTCATCAATAAAGATAATACATGGAGCATTCTTTTTCGCGTTTTCAAATAGGTCACGTACACGAGAAGCACCGACACCTACAAACATTTCCACAAAGTCCGAACCACTAATAGAGAAGAACGGTGTTCCAGCTTCTCCAGCAACGGCACGAGCAAGTAACGTTTTACCTGTACCAGGAGGTCCAACTAGAAGTACCCCTTTAGGTATACGGGCTCCTACTTGCGAGAATTTGCGTGGGTCTTTTAAGAATTCAACTACTTCAACAAGCTCTTGTTTTTCTTCATCTGCACCAGCGACATCTTTAAAGCGAACCTTTTTCTTATCTTCAGAGTACATTTTTGCTTTACTCTTACCGAAGTTCATTACACGGCCGCCACCGCCGCCTCCTTGTGCCTGACTAAGTATAAATAAGAAGAATAAACCGATTAATAAGAACGGAATAATTCCAGTTAGGAATGTAAGCCATGGACTTGGCTGTTCTTCTTCCATAACGGTTAATTGGCTTTGTTCTCTAGCAGTATCAGTAATTTGTGACACGAGGTCATTATTATCAGGAACCTGAGCAACAAATTCTGTTTCTCCATCAGTTAGTGTCCCTGTTAGACGAATAATTCCATGTGATGGCTGAAAAACGAGTTCTTCGATTTCGCCATTATTTAAAGCACTTATAAATTGCTCTACATCATACTGTTCTCTTTCTTCACCTTGATTGTTGATTACTCCAATAACTCCAATGATTACAAAGAATATGAGTAACCAGAATAAGGCATTACGAAATACCTGACTCATTGCCTACCTCCTCCCAGATGGGGAAAAACTATAGTTCATCGTATCATACGAAAAAGTTTTAATACAAATGATATAACCATTTTTTGATTAAATTTTTCCAATTATTTATTAGATTATTTATTTTATCCAACCCTGATTTATATAATCAAAGTTATTATCCACCATATACTTCCGGTTTAAGTATACCGATATATGGTAAATTCCGATATTTTTCAGCGTAATCTAGACCATAACCAACTACAAATTCATCTGGAACTTCAAATCCTACCACATCTGCTTTTATCGCTGCATTTCTTCCAGATGGTTTATCTAATAACGTCACTATCTTTATGGAATTTGCTTTACGGTATTTAAACAAGTCTACTAAGTAGCTTAACGTTAAACCGCTATCTATTATGTCTTCAACTATTATTAAATCTCGACCTTCAACTTTTGTATTTAAATCTTTTAAGATTTTCACTTCACCAGTTGAAGTTGTCCCGCCATCATAACTAGAAACGTCCATAAAATCCATTTCTAAATGAATCTCTGAGTATCGAAGAATATCTGACATAAAAGGCATAGCACCTTTTAGTACTCCGATAGCAAGCGGAAACTTACCATCATATTCTTTCGAAATTATTGATCCGAGTTCTTTACATTTCTCCTGAATTTGTTCCTCTGTTATTAAAATGTCTTGAATATCGCCGTGTATGTTGTCTTGAAGCATGATTCATCCTCCTAAATATTCCCTTTATGATAGCTAAGTTTTATCTTTTCTCCACTTTGACAAAATTGATTCGAACCAAACGCTTTTTTGAGCCCTACCAACCAAATAATCGTATTATTATCATCTGTAACAATAGGCCATGTATCCCTTTCATTTGTTGGGATTTTTGCGTCAATCCAAATATCTTTTAGTTTTTTCGTTCCTTTTAAGCCGTCCCACGTCATTCGATCACCTGGTTTTCGCGTTCGTATATGTAATGGCAACGCTACAGAATCAATTGGAATAATAATATTATTGCGGCTATTTTTATCTAGTGTAGCATCAATCCACTCAGAAGTAATCCGAGCACCATCAGGCAATTCCACTTGATCAGGGACTTGCAACGGTAAGTGAAATACAGAATGACGAGGATGTCGATTTGGAAAATATAGTTGAATTTTGCCATACGAATTTTCTACACGTAATGATAAAGGGAAATCTATATAAGTATTACCCTCTTGTCGTTCAATTAATGCAAAAAATTTCTCTTCATGAATATAAGATAAATCCTTAGGTAATGTATCATACAGATAGTTTAATATTAGATGATAGGCACGTCTTTGTAAAGCGTGGGGGCGTTCGATAAATGCTTGGTTGGAGAAACTTATTTTACTGAAATTTTCATCCCAAATGATAACCTCTTCAACCATTCTATTTGCTTCTTTGGCTAAATAGTTTTCATCTTCCCTTAACGTTTCACTTAAACGTTGCGCTGTTATAAATAACCGCTCGTTATTTTTGGTGAGCAGTGGAATAATTTCATTACGATAATAATTCCTTGTATATTTATTATCTTTATTCGTTTGATCTTCCCGAAAAGGAACTTCATTTTCTTTTACATAGTTTAGAATTAGCTGTTTGTTTACACAGAGAAATGGACGAATAAGTTGACCACTTGCAAAGGAACGCTTTACCGGAATACCTTCAAAAGCATTAGAAGTAGCTACACGTGTTAACCGCATAAACAAGGTCTCTACTTGGTCATCACCATGATGGCCTAATGCAAGATAGTCAGCACCTTGTTTCCTCATCTCTGCTTCATAAATTTCATATCTCAATCTACGGGCAGCAAGCTCTTCACTTACCCGGTATTGGCGCTGATATTCACCAACATCAACTTGATGAGCAATACATCTTATATCCGAATGAAAGCACCATTGTTCTACAAACTTCTGATCGGCTGTTGAATCTTCACCACGTAGCTGATGATTAATGGTTAACGCAATAACCTCTATTTCCCATTGCTCTTGCAAATTTTTAAGAAAATGCAGTAACGCCATTGAATCCGATCCACCAGATACACCAACGATAATTTTTGCACCTTCTTTTAGTAATTGATGTTTTTGAATAAAGGAAAGAATAGATTGTTTCATCGATTTACCCACCGCTTCACTAAAATGTCGTCTTTATCCTATCATACCTCTATTTACTATAAAAGTAGAGACAGCAGATAATACACTGTTGCGATACAACCTATGCTTATTGACTCAGCAAGTAAATAATTTGGATTTTTCTTAGTTCGTTGATGATAGTGTTTTCGTTTTTGTTTCTGTTGCATTAACGACATAAGATCCTTTTTCATTGCCGTGCTGGTTGAATATTTCCCCCGAAGTGCCTTTTGCAGCAATGGACGATAAGGAACTAAGTCGCTCACTTGATCAAGTTTTTTCATTAACAATTTTTCAGAAGAATCTTTTACCCGGTCAAAACGTCGTGGATAATATATATTTAAAAATACCATTGTTAATGCAAAAAGATCGTAGCTTGGCTCTGCCTTTCTAGTACCCATACCCCAATATCCCCGATCATAAAACTCTGTATATTCTTTTATGGACCTTCCTACCTTTGTCGTACCACCGACATCTACCCAGCGTACGCGAGGGGGGTTAGAAGATACCATTAGATTATCCGTTTTCAAATCACCAAACACCCAGCCAGATTCATGTAATTTCTCTAAGTCTTCGAGCAACTGTAACATAAATACACCAATCCACGCTTTTCCTTTCGCACGAACAAAACTACTTAGAGATTCTCCTCTAATATATTCCATTACATAGAATGAATAGATTCGTCCGTTAGTCGACATCCAATCGTCTACGTCCAATAAAGAAGGCCCAAGGCGATATCCTTGGACCTTTTCCAATGACTTTAATACATTAACTTCTACTGTCATCGAAGAACCTTTTTCACTTATTTTCAAAGCTACTGGTTTTCCAAGATAGTCACATAGATATACGCTCCCGATTGCACCTGCTCCAAGTTTGCGAATCACGGTGTAATTTTTGTGATGCCACTTACCTCTTATTTGTTGTTGTGGTCGTAAATTAATAACCGGATTCTTCGATGCCGTATTCATCTTCATGCCTCATACCCCTTAGCAAGTTTTTCTTACTAAACTGATACATTGCTGCACGAATAGCAGGACCAGTTGGTGTAATCCCTCCACTTGATAACTTAGGGAATACACTTGATATAGAATCTAACTTTGGTGACCAATCTAGGATTAGATCAATATCTTTCCGTTTTCCAGGAAAACTGTATATACAAAATCGGTTTCTGCCAACTCGTGAATTCAAACTAATAGAGAGATCCATTAATGCCTCTTTTACGGTCTGTAACTTATCTCGCATACTTGCACTTGTATCTACCAAAACGACTACTTCTAAATCACTTGTTTCACCAAGATCTTCTACAACTTCCATAATTTCTCCACGTTTCTCAGGGTCTAAATCTTCCATGGATTGTTGATCACCTAGTATTTGGCGAAGTTCTTTATTAACAAAACCTTGTAACGTCTGAGTCATTGCTTGGCGTGTTACCATCTGAACCGTTTGCGATAGATTTTCACTATAGACAATTTGACTAACGCCACCTCCAGAAAGTGCTATATCTTCTACCTCCTGAAGACCGTCCGGACTTTCTGTTTGATCATCTTCTAAAATACCAATAACATTTACCGTGATGCCTTGTTGACTAGCTAAAGATGCTACAGCTGATGGATCTTCACCTCTATTCGAGCATCCATCTGTTAATAATAAAATTTGTTTAAGTGTACCGCTTTTCAATGCCTTAACCTCCCTCTTTATCCACTACCATCTTCGCCAAGTACATCAAAAACTATACATTTATTCGTGGTAAGGGAGATTAACTTGTCATGTACAATTTATTGCGGAAAATTCATCCGCAGATCAAATTCCATCAAGTTATGTTTAATATACTTGTAAGACTTGCTTTATAACACATTGCTCTCATAGATTGGTATGCTTGTCCATTGCGGTGTGTTTTTCTTCACCTTCGCAACCAACACAGTCATATCATCTATAATTTCTCCGGACCTTGTTCTAATTACTTCTTCCAATAATAAATCGGCAATTTCTTGCGGATCAGCAGTATCCATTTCTTTAATCTTTCGCTTTAACCATAGATCAATATTTTCTACATGTTGGGGTCCGTCAAAAATTCCATCACTCATCATAATTAATAAATCATCGGGCAGTAATTGTTCTTTTACAATTTCCACATCGAATTCTTTTATAATACCAATCGGTAAGTTACTTGCTTCTATCTTAATCATATTCGCCCCTCGTCGAATAAAACTAGGTGTAGAGCCAATCTTTACAAATTGTGCATGTGCATCGTGTAAATCAATAACTGATAAATCTAGCGTAGCAAACATCTCTTCTGTCGTTCGGAGCGACAAAATAGAATTTATTGACTTAATGGCCACTTTTTCCTTAATGCCAGATTGTAAAATTTGCTGAAGTAGTCGGAGTGTTTCCATACTTTCTTCTCGTGCCCGCTTCCCATTACCCATTCCATCACTTATTGCCATTGCAAATTTACCAGCACCCAACTCAATTGTTGTAAAACTATCTCCGGAAACTAAACCTCCTCCTTTTGCAGCATTTGCCGCTCCTGTCTCAATTGCGAATTCTTTAGCTGAACCAAATGTAAAGTGACTATATCCATGCGGGAATGGAGAAATATCTTCTTGTTTGACAACGATTATCTCATGAAGTATATCCGATAATATCGGAGCTATTAACTTCTCCCCTTCTCCGCGATATTCTCCAAAACTTGCCGTTAATTCTATATCGACATTTCCTTTTTCCAATTGATAAATATCTAATCGTGTTAATTCTATTCCAATATGCTTTAGAGCAGCGACCACTTGTGCTTCTTGAAGTTCATGATGCTGCCTTTCTTTTACAATCTCTTTAGCGAAATCTTCCATAACATCGGATACCCCTTGTAGCTGGTCTGCTACAAGACGCTTACTTTCTGTGACTTGTTGTCTTAGTTTACGATTCGCTTCATAAAAGCTCATTTCTTCTTTCATTGCGTCTACAACCTTCCGTGATTTGACACAATGATTCTCAAATTTACGCATCACTTTTCGGTTCGGGTCTTTACCGGATGTAACATCTTCTTTCATCTCCTCCATTAAAGAGTAGGTTTGATCGAATTCCTTTTGCCAGCAACGATCCTTCATAAAGCACCCCTGACAGGTTTTCTCGGTGACCTGACTTAAAAAGTAATCCGTATCTCGACGTGCTTCCTGTTGCTCATCATTCACCGTAGGGTCTGTTACTGAAAAGCTTTTTGATAATGCACGAAATACATCAGAAAATTGCTCTACCCGTTTGGCGGTGACGTTCCTTACCTTCTGCAAATATTGCTCTTGTTCATTCGTATATGCTTCCGTACCTGGAATATATCTGGCTATATGGTTAAACCAACTAGCTGGTGTTAATAAGAATAAAGCGATAGCTACAGAAGACTCCATCAAAGAAGGAACTAACGCCACGGAATTCCCATAAATCCCGATTAAGCACGTACCTACTAATAAACCAATTGCTGTTCCTGGTTTTTTTCCTTCCTTTAGCAGCCCTCCTAGCAACCCTGAAAAAGCTAATAAACTCATTTGATAGAGATTAGCAACATTTGCAAGAGATAGTATTAATCCTGCAACCACACCTACTGTAGATCCTATCGCAGCTCCACCAATAAATGAAAAAATTAATACAAAATAACGAGAAAATATTTGTTCTACAGAAGCTCCATAAATTTGCCAACCAATAAACCCTGTTAAGACAGAGGCAATTAATATAATTAAACATACAATCTCTTCATTTTTTAAAGCGGGCTTATAACGTTTTGGTGCTAAAAGCGGAATACTTTGCATAAAAATAATAACAAGTACGGCTCCTAATACCCCTTCTACCGCTAAAAGTGCCCATTCATAGGAGGTCACCGTGTCGCTTAAAGAATAGAAAAAAATTCGAGAAAGTATGGTAGATAGAAATACAACTATTGGCAAGACCAATTGTTGGTTCTTCATACTCTTCGTTAGAGAGCCTATAAGTATAAATACTAGAAATGCTAACCCGATAAACATTGCATGCTCAAATTGGTAGCTTAGTGCGCCAAGAAACACTGCAATCATCGATTTCAAACTCTTATCACGATGGACAAGCCATATAGTAGCAATAAAAGCTACTGCAAAAGGTGATACAGCGGATAGAATAACTGCTCGACCAAGTAAAAATCCTGTTACATAAAAGATCCATCCTTTGTCTATTAACAATCGTTTTGCCTTCGATTGTATCTTCTGACGTATCTTTCCTTTTTTCCCTGACTTCTCAAAACCTATCGTTCCCGATTCCGCCCTTGGAATTGATCCTATCATGTTATCCACTCCTATCTTTCAAACTAGTAAACCACATGATGCCTTCTTTTTTTGTCAAAATTACATAGGCCAGTCCAAAAATCGTTCGACGGTTTTCCATATAAGAAGCATCTTTCAACACAATCTTTGATAACATGGTATGGATATTGTCCTAAGTCTCACGTATGATTTTGACCTCGTTTGTTCACACAAACCTCATCGAATCGCTATTCTACCTCCATTCTTTGTCTTCCTCTTAGATACATTTATCCTCTTGCTTATATATGAAATAATTTGCCGAAAGACGTACCGTTTGTAGAAATTAAAAAGGAATAAATACGTTTATTTATGTTAGACAGTACAGCCATAAAAGCAGTACCGAAAAAAGATTCGTATTCCGAAATATTTCTCTTGCAATCTCTGTGAATCTGCCCTATAGTATTTAACAGTGACGAAAATAGTTCGTACATGAACATTTCGAGAGTCTAAGGAGATTGTAATAATGAATGCTGAAGAAAAAATAACTAAAATCATTCACTCTTTTCGAGAAGTGAATCGATTTTATTATAAACAAATGTGGCATCATGCCGATGATTTAGGCATAACCGTCGTACAGCTACAGACAATGAAACATATATCCGAACACCCGAATATAAGTCTTCAAGAACTAGCCGAAAAAATGAATATTAGTAAGAGTACAGTTAGCAGCACTGTTGACAGATTGGTAAAGGCCTCTTTTCTTAGACGAGAACAATCAACGTCTGATCGACGAGCCATTAACCTTAATTTAACCGAAGAGGGTAGACAGAAAGAAGCAGAAGGAAAAAAACTTTTTTTTGCAAGACTTCATGAGTTGTCTGAAGTTAGTGACGAAGATACCGAAAGCTTATTTCGCCTCCATCAGTTGATAATAGAAAAATTGACAACGGAGAGGAGTGATCGTTATGAAGGATAGATCCACGTACCTTGATGCAACCAACTTACCAAAGGTACCAATTATATTTGTAATGGTAATGGGATCATTTATCGCTATTCTGAATCAAACATTATTAAATGTAGCATTACCTGTCATGATTGTTGATATGAATATGTCTGCCAATCAAGCACAGTCATTAACGACGATCTTTATGCTTGTGAATGGAATTCTTATTCCAATTACGGCTTTTTTAATGGAGAAGTTTACCACAAGACAATTGTTTCTAACAGCAATGTCACTATTTGCCCTAGGTACGCTAGTATGTGGATTAGCCTTTGGTTACCCATCCCTCTTAGTTGGTCGTGTCATTCAAGCGGCTGGTGCAGGTATAATGATGCCACTGTTGATGAATGTAATTTTAAGTCTATTCCCTATCAATAAACGAGGATCTGCGATGGGATATATAGGACTTGCGATGATGTTTGCGCCAGCAATTGGGCCCACATTGTCGGGATTGGTGGTCCAAAATTATTCATGGCGTGTATTATTCTTTATCGTTCTTCCTATTGCCATCATTGATATCATTTTGGCCTTTTTCTTTTTACGTAACGTTACCAAACAATCCAATCCAAAAGTAAATTATATTTCGATATTAATGTCCACTGTCGCATTTGGTGGATTACTCCTTGGATTTAGCCTAGCAGGAGAAATGGGCTGGAAACATGTAGAAGTTATTGCTCCATTAATGATAGGAGCAATTGTAATGGTGTTCTTTATACGGATGCAGTTGAAACTAAAAAATCCCATACTCGAATTTAGAGTGTTCAAGTTTAGTATGTTCTCCCTAACAACGGTTATTAGTGTGGTCATAACCATGTCGATGTTTGCAGCAATGATTCTCGTGCCAATTTATTTACAAAACTTACGAGGTTTTTCTCCGTTAGCATCAGGATTGATGCTATTACCTGGGGCGTTAATCTCAGCATTTATGTCACCAATCACTGGTAAATTATTTGATAGAATTGGTGCACGACCGTTAGCAATTACTGGACTAGGGATAACCGCCATTACTACATTTCTGTTCTCTGATTTATCGAATGAAACTGGATATTATTATTTAATGTTTGTCTACAGCCTGCGCATGGTGGGTATTTCAATGATTATGATGCCAATAATGACTGCTGGATTAAATCAATTGCCCCAGCGTCTATATTCACATGGAACCGCAATGGCTAATACGCTGCGACAAATGTCCGGTGCGATTGGAACTGCTTTTTTAGTTACCGTTATGAGTAGCCAAACGGTCAAGCATATGGACGAAATGACACAAACAGTTGTATCGGAAGAACAGTTAAAAGTAATAGAGAACTTAGCAACAATTGAAGGAATTAATGATTCGTTTATGATTGCGACGCTTTTCGCTATTTTTGGATTTATACTATCCTTCTTCATAAAAAGAAGGTACCCACCCGAAGAATCAGTAGAAACTGTATCTAAAGAACAAAAGCGTAAGCAACCATTTAGAAACGTAGCGAGTGGAACGAATCAACTGAGATAAAGGAATCACGGTGAGGTACGAGCCGATGATGACTTTCACCCATTGGCATAAGTGCGACTAAGCCTCATAAAGAACATTTTGCAGTCTTCTTTATCGTAGGGCGATTTCGTGAAGTCGCCTAGTTTCTGGGCGCTGGAGCTGGATGTGGCAATTTCTGTGCACAATAAAATGAGGTCAAAATATTTTATAACTTCTTACCTTAGAACAAAAGCGTAAGCAACCGTTTAGAAACGTAGCGAGTGGAACGAATTCAGTTGGAAGATAACTGATGAAAGAGAAGCTTCATTTAATTGAAGTTTTTCTATCTTCCCTCTGTGTTAGTTGAATTATAAAAATAGGAAAACAGCGTTTTATTTCTATAATCTCTTATTTTCTATTGACACATGTCCTTTGCTGTTGTATGATATTTTTTGTTGGTTTAAATGGCGGTGTAGCTCAGCTGGCGAGAGCGTACGGTTCATACCCGTGAGGTCGTGGGTTCGATCCCCTCCGCCGCTATCATAAACAAAAAGCTCGTTCTGCTAAGCAGAACGAGCTTTTTTTATACCGTAAAATAGGACCATAAGTGATGGGTGCTAGCGTTGGACTTGGCTAAATAACTTCATGCGTACCAAAAAAGCAGACTGCATCTTCGTGGATGTGTCTGCTTTCATTTATATTAGAGCATTATCATAGACAGCAACTGCTATCCTCTTTTAGCACCTCGACCCCCGCGTTTAGATTCCGTGTGCTTCTTCAAAGAGGCTAGACGATCTTCTGAGTCTTTTAAGAAACGACTCATTTTCGATTCAAAATTCTCTGTACGCTCTTTGGTGTTCTTTTGGCGAACAGGACGATCCTTCGCCTTTTTTATAGATAGACCAATCTTGCCATCTTTTTCGACATTAATGACTTTAACCTTTACTTCATCACCAACCGTTAAATGTTCATTAATATCTTTTACATAGTTGTCAGCAACCTCACTAATATGAACTAACCCCGTTGTTCCTTTTTCCAACTCAACAAAGGCTCCAAAATTAGTGATTCCAGTTACTTTCCCTTGCAGCTTGCTGCCTACTTCGATTGACATAAAAAAAATGCTCCTCCTTAAAAGATTAAATGTACTTCTCATATAGTATATTAATCAGAACGAAAAGTGTCAATAAGACGGATCCTCATCCGGTAACTTAAAGATTTTTTCCCCCTCTTTAGAGAAGAAATAATTGGTCCGTGCAATATCTAACACATAATCTTCATCCTGTAATAAATTAATTTCTTCTTCCAAATTTGCTTCTTGGTTTTTCAGTTGAACAAGTTCCTCTTCTAATTGCTCATACTCTTCCAACTTGTCCGATTTTGCAGAACGTTGAGTTACATGGTAAGCAGTCATACTCCCAAATGCAATAGCGATGACTAAACCAAATAGCACTAGACGACGAACCAAACGTTGTTTTTTTCGATTTTGTCTTTCTATGTAAACATCATGCTGCTGCATATAATCGGAATCTAATCTAGTTACATTTTTCTTTCTATTAGCCAAAAGCTATTACCTCCTTCGAAATAACTGTAACCACCTATAGCATATATTCTTTATTTTACTATAAAATCCTGCTATTTTCTTTAAAAATTTTTTGAAAGAATCGGGAATAAGTTTATAGATCCCTTTTCCAATCCAAATAAAGGGTGCTAAAATCACATTTAATATAAACAAGAGCAGGGTGATTATCCAACCAAAGATCGTTTTTATCATACGATAAATAAGGGTAATTATCCACTTTAAAGGTGATAGGAGCAGTTTATCAAATAAACGGCGGATAAAATGATATATGGAGCTGACGATACGAATAATAACTTCTAACATTCGAATGTATGGTTTTTTCGCAAACACTTGATATATAGAAAAACCAAGTAAACAAGCAAGCAACACATACAACCTAACTTCACCAGCGTTTACATGATAAAGTACATAAAAGATGACCCCTGCCTGCGTCAGCCAGAAGCCTATCTCCAAGAAATAAGTTAGGAAAGCATTATCTCGCCAATATGTCGTTAATCTTCGGAATGTCTGTTGTATAATACCCAAATAAAACCCACTTAAAACCATGGATATCATCGTGATAAACTGCACACTCAGTGTCATCGGAACAACTTGCTAAAGAAGCCTTTAGCTTTCTCCTGTTGCTGTTCATCTACATAGGAAAGCTCATAAATTTTCCCCTTTATCGTTACAATGCCTTCCGTTACATCTAAGTTTTTCAGCTGTAAATTTTGCCCACGCACAATTAAATAGCCCATAACCGTCTCTAGTATAAACTCCTCATTATCAAAGCTATCTACTTCCTTAACACCGGTAATCTCGAGGTCTTTTCGATTATTTATCTTTACGGAGTGTTCAGTCTGGACACGATTTATTGTTTCTTTCGGTTCATAATAGTTCATATTAAATACCCTCCTTATCAATATTACTCTATGATAGGAGGGACAAGTATAGAACTCTATTTATCATCAATCTTTTCTTCTTTTATAATTGTATATAATGTTTCTGCTTCATCTTTTCGTACAATTTCACGTAATGAATTCACACGTACGTAAACCATTTTTTGTCCAAATCGTATTGCTAGCTCATCCCCTTCTGACAGTTTTGTAGATGCTTTTGCTGTGATACCATTTACAGATATTCTCCCCTGTTCAGCAACTTCTTTTGCTAACGTTCTTCGTTTAATCACCCGAGATATTTTCAAAAATTTATCTAGTCTCATTTATTTTCCTCCTCTTTTTTCACCTGTTTCGCTTCATTCCAGTAGTCATCCATCTGCTCTAAAGAAACGTTCTCGAACGAAAGGTTATTCTCTAATAATTTATCTTCAATATAACCAAAACGATATTTGAATTTGTTATTAGCACGATTCAACGCAATTTCCGGATGTACATTGTAATATCTGGATAGATTCGCCAGAACAAATAGGACATCTCCTATTTCATCTTCTACTTCGTCTGCATTCTTTTCTCGTACTGCTTCTTTCACTTCTTCAATTTCTTCATAAAGTTTGTCCCAAACGCCCCCGACGTCTTCCCACTCAAATCCAACTTTGGCTGCTTTTTTCGTTATTTTGTATGCCGCTGATAGAGATGGTAGATGGTTTGGAATACCATCTAAAAGCAATTCTCGTTGATGACCTTTTTCTTCTCTTTTTAATTCTTCCCAATTCTTTTCTACCTGGTTGGCATCTTCTACATTTTGATTAGAAAACACATGAGGATGGCGATGGATCATCTTATTGGTAATCGACAATATAACGTCATCGATAGAGAAGTAACCATTGTCCTCGCCGATTTGACTATGTAGCAACACATGCATCAATAAGTCGCCAAGCTCCTCGATTATATTATCATCATCTTCTGCATCAATGGCATCGATTAACTCATATACCTCTTCAATAGTGTGATAACGTAAAGATTCGTGTGTTTGTTTCTTATCCCACGGACATCCATCTGGACCTCGGAGAGTCTGCATAACTTGACGGAAATGACTAAATGTGTGATGAAGTAATTCATCCGGGACTGGAGGAACATAAACCGAAATTAAATTGCTCGTCCACATTTTTTGATCTAACTCTTCCAATGTAACTTTAACTATCTGCTCATTTACACTTCCTGCCGCTTCAACAATATATACTTCAAATTCAGCAGGTAAGTCTTCTAATAACGTTAATTTGACTTCAGAAGCGATAAACGCATCGTAGACTTGGCATATAAACAGATGGTTTTTTAAGTTTAATTGATCCCGATGCAAATCCGTCCCGTCCACAAATTGGAATCCTTCTATCGGATCAATCTTCATTGCAGTGAATAAATCATCCAAATAACTCTGTCCACCTAAAAGACTTATTTCTACTTCCGTCTGTGCTAATAAAAGCTGCGTTGTTTTTTCTGCCAACATCGGATGTCCTGGAACTGCATAAAGAATGGTTTCACTGTCTTTTTTTGCTTGATGGATTAACTCCGCTACAATTCGTTCATAAACAGCGGCAAATCCTTCTTCCTCTTCATATAAATGATCGAATGAAGCAAATGACACTTCTTCTTTTTGTAATTCGGTGATAACCGGGTGATCGATTGTTCTTGTAAGGACAGGTCCTGGGGCTTGAATCAGTTTTTTATATACACCAAACGGTAATTGATCCAAATCCCCAGCACCCAATCCAATGATTTCAATTTTGCTCATCGTTTATTCCTCTTTTCCGCTAACCGTAGTAATAATGTCGATTTTGGCAATAGCTGTAATTGACGTTTCGTAAATCCTTGCATACGTAAAATAAACATAAAGTATAGGATACTACCACTCAAGGAAACAGCTATTACATATATTAATAATAACAACCGGGAATTCAACCATATTTCAGGAATAAAAAGCTTCCATATGCACACATAGAACGTAAGCATCCCCACTGCAACAAATAAACTTTTCCATTGTATAGTGCGAGAGATGTGCAATTCTGGCAGTTTACGTCGTATTTCGAACATAATTAGTAAAAACAAACAGAACAGACTGCATACCGTTGCAACAGCAGCTCCCATCATTCCTAGGATTGGTATAAATAACAGGTTCCCTATCCATTTAATAATAAAAGTAATTGCAATAAAAAGTGCCGTACGCTTGATATAACCGAACCCCTGCAAAACGGTTGATCCTATAATTGCCAGTGTAGCAAAAACAATCGATAGCATAAGAACACGTAGTTCTGTACTTCCCTGTTCATTTTGAAATAGTAATCGATTTATTTCAGGCAACAATATTAGTAATCCAATACCTGCTCCAATTACAATGTAAAAACCAGTTAGAAAAGCAGTTCGTACATATGTATATACGTTTGATTTTTCTCTTTTTAATTTTTCTTTACTAATTGCTGGGAGTAATGTTAATGCAATCGATGAGCCTAAGACGGTCACTAGCTGTATTAATGGCTGTCCTCGATCAAATACACCCTTTAGTTCTTTGGCTTCGATATTTCCTTTACCAAACTCTAATAGCTGTGGTACGAAGGTAATAGCGTCGGCTAATTGAATAAACAATAGCGTCATATGATTCATCGCTGCAACAATTCCCAAAATCAGCACGGTTGATATAAAAGGTTTAATCGTAAACTTATTTTCACTGCTTTGTGGAAGTAATTGTGGTTTGCCTCTTTCTTTCAAATAGAATACCGCTAAGATCACTGCCGCCATACAACTTCCAAAAAATGTCGCAAGCACAGCCGCCTTCCCAATCCAAACAACGGAATAGGACGAAAAAGCAACCAAACATGCTGCAATAATGATGATACTTACTCTTACTAATTGCTCACCAATTTGTGATACAGCAGTTGGCACCATTTGATACATACCTTGAAGTACTCCTCGAAAAAGAGCGACAACAGGAATAAATAAGAATACCAGTGCAGTTAATCGATAAGCCGACATCAGCGATGGTTCATTTACTGCGTTTGCTAATAAAGGTGCACTAATCCATATTATAGCTGCTAATAGAAAATGAACCATGCATAATGTGACGAATATCGGTGCAAAGAAGGAATTCCACGTTAATCGTTTATCTAGAGTTAGTTCTTTTGTAGTCACAGCTGAAATGGCCGATGGGAATCCATACAATGCCAACATTGTAGCTATACCTAATAACGGATAAATTTGCTGATATATATAAAATCCCATATCCCCTGTTAAATTTTGTAAGGGAATACGGTATCCAGCGCTAAGTATTTTACTAAGCAATCCAGCAATACTTAACCATAATGCTCCTTTAACCAATTGATTCGTATGATTCTCTTTCATAATGTATTTCCTTTACTTCTACGAATTTCTCTAATTATAACATATTTCATAATCGGATTAGATGATATATAGGTGGTGAAAAACACATCTCCGAACATAAGAAAACCTCAGGTAATTCCCTGAGGTACTTATGTCTATTCCATTTGTTTTGCTAAAAATGTTGATGCAGTCTCCGCTGCTTTTTGCTCTATCTTGCTCAGCTTTTCTTCTTTTGAGAAGATCAACACACATCCGATAGGATCTCCGTTTGCAATAACTGGATGAATACAATACGATTGCAATTGTTGTTCTTGTCCATCAATAATTTCCATTGATTTCGTATCTACCTCAAATACTTGCGAACGACCTTCAATAGTATCTGCAATTGCATTACTTATCGGTTTATTCAAGTATTCTTTTTTCGATTCTCCAGCAACCGCAATAACATCATCGCGATCTGTTATCATTACCGGAGTCTGAAGAGATTGAAACAAGGCTTCTGCATATTCTTTAGCAAAATGTCCTAATTCATTTATTGGAGAATATTTCTTTAGAATAACTTCCCCTTCCCGATCAACGAAGATCTCCAATGGATCCCCTTCTCGTATACGTAAGGTTCTTCTGATCTCTTTAGGAACCACAACTCTCCCCAGATCATCAATTCGACGTACAATTCCTGTTGCTTTCATTCTAAGTAGCCTCACTTTCTAAAATGATGATTCTGGTCCTCGTGGATTTCCACATACTTAATTTTTGGAAAAACACGAAACAATCACCAGCTGTGGTTTTAGTATAAATCATCCAGTAATAACTATACATTCCAAATAAAATTTTTATCGATTTGTTTTATCCAGCTGTTTTATAAAGCTTGTAACCGTTTCATATCGCTTATATTTCGAATCTTTACTCCACTTAATTCCAATTTTTAACTTTTGGTTATCTGTACCAAGTCCAATATCTCGACCATATTCATTTGCTAGTGCAAACAGCTTTGATCCATCAATTTCTTGACTACGTGATTCGTCAATAAGCATTTCTATCTTTTTAGGTGTCTCTAAAATTGATTCTACACGCTGCGTTTTCGCATACATTTTCATTTCACTTACGGTAAATAAATGTTCCACTTCCTGCGGATAGTCACCGAACCGATCGATTAATTCATCTTTTAAATCCCCGATTGCCTCTTGGCTATCCAGTGTTTGAAACTGTTTATAAATTTCAATTTTTTGTTTTTCATCCTCTAGGTACTCATCTGGGATGTAAGCATCCAATTTCAATGAAAGTTCTGGCTCAAATGGGGTAATTTCTTCAATTTCTTTCCCTGCTTTACGTGCATCTATTGCATCTTTTAACATCTGAGAATACATATCAAATCCAACAGAATCAATAAATCCATGCTGCTGAGATCCTAATAAGTTCCCCGTACCTCGAATGGATAAATCACGCATTGCAATTTTAAAACCAGATCCAAGCTCTGTAAATTCCTTAATTGCTTGTAGTCGTTTCTCTGCGACTTCCGTTAGTACTTTATCTTTTTGATACGTAAAGTATGCATATGCTACACGATTTGATCTTCCTACTCTACCACGTAACTGATAGAGCTGACTTAATCCCATATAGTCGGCATGATTGACGATTAATGTGTTTACGTTCGGTATGTCTACCCCTGTTTCAATAATAGTCGTACTAACGAGAATATCAAATTCACCTTCTAGAAAACTAAAGATAACATTCTCTAATTCAGACTCATTCATTTGACCGTGGGCTACCGCAATTTTTGCTTCTGGAACAAGCATGCCTAAGTCACGAGCTATCTTATCTATACTTTCCACACGGTTATATAAGAAGAAGACCTGGCCGCCTCTTCCCATCTCTCGTTCGATTGCTTCTCTCATGAAAATTGGATTATACTCAGTTACATACGTCTGAATCGGAAAACGATTCTCTGGTGGCGTCTCAATAACAGATAAATCCCGTACCCCTAACATTGACATATGTAATGTCCGTGGGATTGGTGTAGCTGTTAATGTAAGTACATCTACATTTGTTTTTAATTGTTTTATCTTTTCTTTATGCTTTACCCCAAATCGCTGTTCTTCATCGACGATTAATAATCCCAAGTCTTTATACTCTACGTCTTTTGATAGTATTCTATGGGTGCCGACAACTACATCAACATTCCCACTCTTTAAGCCTTTTGTTGTCTCTGTTTGCTGTTTTTTTGTACGAAAACGACTTAATAGCCCTATATTGATGGGATAATCTTGAAAACGTTCTCGAATGGTTTCATAATGCTGCTGTGCTAAAATCGTTGTTGGAACTAATATCGCAACTTGTTTCCCATCTGATATTGCTTTAAACGCCGCACGGATTGCCACTTCGGTTTTTCCATAGCCAACATCTCCACAAAGCAATCGATCCATCGGACGTTCTTTTTCCATATCTTCTTTAATTTCCTGGATACAGCGTAACTGATCGTCTGTTTCTTGATAAGGAAATGATGCTTCGAATTCATGTTGCAATTCAGAGTCTGGCGAGAAGGCATAACCCTGCTTCGCTTCCCTTTCTGCATATAGTTTAATAAGGTCATCAGCAATATCTTCAACAGACGATTGTACTTTCCGTTTTACTTTCGTCCATTCCGTTCCACCGAGCTTATATAATTTTGGTTCCTTTGCTTCTGATCCAACAAATTTTTGAACGAGATCAATTTGATCAATCGGTACAAATAGCTTATCGTCACCAGAATATTTGATTAACATATAGTCTTTGTGCAAGTTACTTACTTCGAGTGTTTCTATTCCTAAATACTTACCCACTCCGTGATTGGCATGGACAACATAATCTCCTATTTTAAGTTCCTGGTAACTTTTAATACGCTCGGCATTCGATACTTTCGGTTGCTTTCGTTTATGCTTCATCCGCTTTTTAAACAATTCTTGCTCTGTAACAACCGCTAGCTTATGCATAGGAAATTCCGTTCCAGACTGGATATTCCCAACAATAATAGTAGGCATTTTTACTGGTAATACAGGTTCTTTCTTACTTATTTGTGTCTCTATATCATAATCATCTAGAATGGAATGAACCTTTTCAGCTCTTTGCTCATCTGCAGCAAGTATTATGACGGAGTAGTCTCCTTTTTCCCATCGTTGTAATTCATTTTTAAATAAATGCATTTGACCATGGAACTCCTGCATTGTTCGAGACGATAGATTAATAACATTCTCTGGATTGGTATTTGGGATATGACGCATAAATACAGACATATATACACGTTGCTGATTCATGCCCTCCATAACTTCGTCCCAACTAAAGGAAAATCGACTATTTTGAACCATCTTATTTCCTTCCAAAAGGCTGGCATACCACTCCGCTTCCTCATGGTCTAAGTTTGTTGCTGTTTCACCAATTCTACTCATCTCATCAAAGAAGACAAGACCGTTACTTGGGAGATAATCTAATAAACTAGCTGGATTAGAGTACAGATATCCGATATATTTATACATTTCTTGAAAACGCTCTAATTGTTTGAAACGTGTAATATCATGTTCGATAACCTCTACCAGTTGTTCTTTTGCTTCTGGTTTATTTACTTTTTTTAATGTAGTCGCTAATGCTTCTTCTAATTGTTCGGAAGTTTTTAGTAGGTCCTCATCAGTTAATAATAATTCGCTTGCCGGACCAATGGTAACTTCATCAAGTTTATCCAATGAGCGTTGAGACTCCGCATCGAAATAACGAATAGAGTCAACTTCTTCATCAAAAAGTTCAATACGGATTGGGTGTTTTTCTGTAATCGGATAAATATCGATGATTCCTCCACGCTTACTAAATTCTCCTGGGGAGGTAACCATAGAGGCATGTTCGTATCCCATATCTACCAGGGAACTTAGATAATGATCAATCTTAATATCATTGCCCAATTTAAATAAGAGCTGATAATTATCCCAATAATTTTGCGGTGGAAGAATACGTTTTAAGGCAGCTACTGGTGCAATCAAAATTCCTGATTTATGGCGTGTCCATTCTGTCAATGCTTCAATTCGCTGTGCACGTAATTCCGGACTTGCTATTGCAATTTCAGAAGCAATCAACTCATTGACTGGATAAAGGTAGACACGTTCATCATCTACTAGTTCTACAAAATCATCATATAGTTGCTGAGCCTGCGCTAACTGATGGGTCACAATTAACACTGGTCGACGAATCGATTCATGAATAGCAGATATGACTAAACTTCTAGCAGAACCACTTAATCCTGCTATCATCTGTTCTTTCATTCCACTAGTTACTCCATTAACGATAGAATGAATATCTTCTTTTGATTTTAAAAATGTATGAATGGCTTTCATCGTTTGTCCCCTCTTATAACTGTATGTAAAAGCGCAAAAATGCCTTGGTTTATACCAAAGGCTCTAAAAATATATTTGCTTTGTATCTTATTGTAAAAAGAAATCTAATTCATGGTAGTTCGGGTGCTGTTCTAGTGTACGTTGGCAATTTTCACAAATTGACTTCACTCGCATATTACCATCTTGGTCATAATATATCATATCAGTTAAATCTTTATTCGTTAATTGGTCAAAACCAAGTAACGACACATCAATTTCCTTTTGTTCTAGTTTTCCAATTTGTTGGCCACAATGTCTACAATCATAATAAATTGCCATTTTACCACCCCAGTTAAACGATCTGTTATTAACAGTTTAACCGGGTTGTATTAGAATATACTTAATATATGATAAGCTATGCTTTACTGGTTAAAATCATTCATAACTTCTAAGAATGGTTTACCTTTTATCCAGGCTTCGATAGCATCAGCCGCCTTTTCCACACTATCTGTTACTGCAGTTGTCTCTTGCTTTGGAAATTTACCTAATACATAATCAATTACTGGAGTTGCGTTCGTCGGTCTTCCTATTCCTAAACGAACTCTTTTGAAATCCTTTGTACCTAAATGATCAATCGTAGATCGTACACCATTGTGTCCACCATGACCACCTTTTTGGCGAAGTCTAATTTTTCCCGTTGGTAAATCCAGATCATCATAAACAACTATCACATCATCGACATCTATATCAAAATAGTCCATTAACGGACTGATCGATTTACCAGAGAGATTCATATATGTTTGAGGTTGTAATAGGATGACTTTCTCACCATCGAAATGTTCTATGGAATAATCCCCTTCAAACTTCGAATTATTTAGCTTCCACTTATGACGTTGTAATAATTCATCAATGACAAAAAAACCAATATTATGTCTTGTTTTTTTAAACTTTCTTCCTGGGTTCCCCAGACCAACAATTAGTTTCATTTTTATTCTTCCTTTACAGACGATGTTCAAAAAAATCTAAAAAATAATTTGTTAATTTTTCCAAACATAATCATTTTCTTCTTTTTAAACCCGTACTTTTTAATATATACAAATACAACAACCCTTCTTGTTAAGACGGATAACATCAGTCTAACAAAGAAGGGGTTTTTTCAGTTGCATCTTATTGTTCTTCTACTTTATTTATTATTTGTTTTCAGATTCCTCATCTGCAGAGTCATTTTCAGCACCAACTAATTCTGGCTCAGCATTTTCATCTACATCGTCAGTATCTAGATCTTCTTCTGTTGTCGGTGGTGTTACAGAAGCTACTGAAGTGTCTGGGTCTTCTAATATCTCATAATTACCGTCTACTTTAATATCAGCAACCGATACACTATCACCAACATCTAAATCAGATACATCGATAACAATTTCTTCTGGAATGTTATTCGGTTTTGCTCGAACTAATATTTCATAGAATGGCTGTTGTAATACGCCACCCTCTTTTTCACCTTTAGTTTCTCCATCAAGACGAACAGCTACATTTACGTCCATTTCTTCTGACATATTAACAACATAAAAGTCTGCATGTAATAATTCATCTTTAATCGGATCAATCTGATAGTCATGAAGCATAACATCTACACTACTATTCTCTACTTGTAGAGAAATAATTGCATTTCGTCCTTCGTCTCGAACCGTTTTAACTAAATCAACACTATCAACTGAAACATTTTTAGGATCTTTTGCTTTACCGTAAACAACCGCTGGTACTCTACCACTTAGCCTAATTTGTTTTGTTGCTGATTTTGTAAGATCTTCTCTTTTCGTTGCGTTTAATTTTACTGCCATTAAAATCACCCTCCAAGTTTATTAAAAAAACATTCGTTATAACTTATATTTTCTTTTTTGTTAAATACTTATGCTTCATCTTGGTTGTTAATAAACGGTCAATATCATTAATACCCGAAATCAGATCGTACTAAACATTAATCAAATAAGATACTTACGGATTGCATTTCATGAACGCGAATAATCGCCTCACCAATTAATGGAGCTACTGATAAAGCTGTAATCTTTGTACTGAATTTCTCATCAGGTAATGGAATGCTATCCGTGATTACTAATTCCTTGATTTTAGAGTTATCAATACGTTCAATTGCTGGTCCAGATAAAACTGGATGTGTACAGCATGCATATACTTCTTTTGCACCGTTCTCAATAAGAGCGTTCGCTGCAAGTGTAATAGTTCCAGCAGTATCGATAATATCATCAATTAATATCGCTGTTTTTCCTTCAATATTTCCAATGATATTCATGATTTCCGCAACATTTGGTTTTGGACGACGCTTATCAATTATTCCGATAGGCGCTTTTAAGCGGTCTGCCATTTTTCTTGCTCTGGTAACCCCACCATGGTCTGGAGATACAACAATGACATCATCCAAATTTTTCTGCTCAAAATAACTCGATAGAATCGGAACACCTTGTAAGTGATCAATAGGTATATCAAAGAACCCTTGAATTTGTGGTGCGTGCAGATCTAATGTAATCACGCGATTTGCACCTGCTTTTTCAATTAAATCAGCTACTAATTTAGCTGCAATAGGTTCTCTAGAACGCGCTTTACGATCTTGGCGCGCATAACCATAGTATGGCATTACGATATTAATGGATTTGGCTGATGCTCGTTTTAATGCATCAATCATAATTAACAATTCCATAATATGCTGATTAACAGGTGCACAAGTAGATTGTACGACATATACATCACAGCCACGAACGCTTTCTTCAAGGTTTATTTGCACTTCACCATCACTGAATTTCGAAACCGTACATTTTCCTAAGTTTGTTCCAATATGAGTAGCAATTTCATTTGCTAACTCAGGGTTTGAATTTAATGAAAAAACTTTTAACGACGAATCTTTATAACTGGATGTCATTGTTTGATTACCTCCATAAAATTGTTCATCTATTTTTTGAATTTAGATGCATATTCTTCTTTATTTGTTTGTCTCGCTCTTGCTATTGACAATGCATTTTCGGGTACATTTTTTGTAATCGTAGATCCGGCAGCTACGTAAGACCCTTTTCCAACCGTTACAGGTGCAATAAGGTTCGAATTACAACCAATAAATGCGTCGTCTTCAATTGTAGTTAAGTATTTATTCGTACCGTCATAATTTACTGTAATGGTTCCGCAGCCAACATTGACTCTTTCTCCAACGTCAGCATCACCAATATAACTTAAATGAGATACTTTACTATGATCACCTAGGTTTGTTTTCTTAATCTCTACGAAATTTCCAACCTTTGTATCGTTACCCACACGTGACTCTGGCCTAATATGAGCATACGGACCAATATTTACTCTATTTCCTACTTTACTGCTTGTCGCTACGCTATGTCTAATGACAGTATCTTCCCCAACTTCACAATCCTTAAGTTCAGAATGCGGGCCGATTTCCGCTCCAGTGCGAATAATCGTTTCACCCTTTAAAACTGTACCAGGATGGAGTATAACGTCCGATTCAATTTGTACATCTGGTTCAATATAAGTTTGCTCAGGATCAATAATACTTACTCCATTACGCATATGTTGTTCATTAATACGCTTTTTCATTATTTTTTCAGCTTCTGCGAGCGCTATTCGATCATTTATCCCTATTGTTTCATCAAAATCAGGAGTCATAAATGCGCTAACCGTATCACCTTGATGACGTAATATCTTAATCACATCAGGTAAATAATATTCTCCCTGTGCATTATCATTGGAAACTTCCTTTAAAGCTGCAAACAAGGCTTGATTATCAAAACAATATGTCCCCGTATTAATTTCTTGAATTAATCTCTCGCCTTCATTAGCATCTTTATGTTCAACGATTCTCTCTACCTCGTCTTGGTCATTTCTAACGACACGTCCGTATCCTGTAGGGTTTTCTACTTTGGTTGTCAGAATACTTGCTTTAGCCCCTGTTTTCTTATGATATTGAATCAGTTCTTCAAATGTTTCGGCACGAATAAGAGGTGTATCTCCACAAGCAACAACTGTTACACCTTTTTCATCTTTCAAAAGATCCTCTGCCTGTAAAACAGCATGGCCGGTACCCAGCTGTTCCTTTTGAAATGCAAATTCACTTGAAGACCCAAGTTGAGCCTTCACCTTTTCTGCCCCAAATCCAACAATAGTAACAATTTTATTTAAGTTAACCTGTTGCAGCTGATCAACGACATGTTGCACCATTGGTCTGCCAGCAACTGGATGAAGCATTTTATGTAGCTTTGATTTCATCCTAGTCCCTTGCCCCGCTGCTAATATTACAGCAAATCGATTCGCCATTAGGAAACCTCCATTATCTCTAAATATCCACTTAAAAATATATCGTAATTGGCCCATCTTTTCAATAAAAGTGAAAACATTGATATATTAAAGGAATAACTTGGTAACAATAGGAAATTATGGGGTACGAAAGTGTCTGTCATAAAAAGCGAGGTAGGACGTAAGTATCCAGTTATAAAGGAGGTACTCCGTTTCGATGCTAGTACTTGCTTTGTATCTATAACATAGATATAAGAAGTAGTTCTCATTTTAGTTCTTCCATATTCTTTTCTGTATTAACACAAAAAAGAAGGATAACCCTCTTTAGATTAAATCCTTCTCCTAATACAATCATATTTAATTATGAAGCACCTGCTTCTTCGTAGTTTACTTCATCTTCGCCCGCTTTTTGATATTCCGCTAAAACTGCTTCTTGGATTTTGGAACGGGTTCCGGAGTTAATAGGGTGTGCTATGTCCCTAAATTCACCATCTGGAGTTCGCTTTGAAGGCATAGCCACAAATAGTCCATTATTACCGTCAATTACGCGTATATCATGGACAACAAACTCTTGGTCTAACGTGATTGATGCAATCGCTCGCATTCTTCCTTCTGTATTTACGCGGCGTAATCTAACGTCAGTCACTTCCATGATGTTTCACCACCTTTTCTCTTTGGTCTTACTTTTACTAATTCAACAAAATAAATAAAATTCCTGCTTTAATTGCAAAAAAAATGAAATATTTTAATAATAATATAAGAAAAAGGTAATAGATGAAAAATCACGTGTGAAAAGACCTAATTGTTTATATATCTATTTGTTATAATTACCTGGTAGTATCGTTATCGTATTATTTTGCAGGTCGACATGTGAAATTTTAATTAACGAAGTATAGTCATTAACGATTCGTTCTTCCTCATCTTCTGCTTCTGCTAATACACCGATAGCTTTTACCGTTGCATTAAATTCTTCAAGTAAACTTTTTATGCCAGCAATCGTTCCTCCAGCCATCATAAAATCATCAATGATACAGACATTTGATCCTTCTTTTAAACTACGCTTTGGTAATACCATTGTTTGTATTTTACGAGAAGAACCAGATACGTAATTAATACTAACGGATGATCCTTCTGTAACCTTTGGATCTCTTCTAGCGATAACGACAGGAACTCGTAAAAATGATGCAACAGCATATGCTAAGGGAATCCCTTTTGTTGCTACTGTTACAATGGCATCTATTTCTAGATTGGAAAAGCGAGAAGCAAACACTCTACCTATTTCACGAACCATTTTCGGATCTCCTAATATATCACTCATATAAAGATAACCGCCTGGTAAAATACGGACCGGATCTTCTAGTTGACGTTGTAATTCCGTTATAAATGCTACGCTTTTCTCGGAAGCAAATTCTGGGATATACTGTACGCCACCACCAGCTCCTGTAGTTCGCTGTAAATACCCCTTGCCTTGTTGCTGAAATACATCATGAATAATATCTAAATCTTCACTAACAGACGACTTGGTTGTTTTACAAAGCTCTACAAAATAAGTTAATTTTATGTGCTGCCTGGGATTTTCCAGGAAATAATCTGTTAAAACTACCAATCGATTACTTCTTTTCATTTGTGACACCTCCAAACCCGAATGTTTTATATATAATATACCATTAATATACGACTTTAAACAATACTCATCCTAAAATCCGGACCAACTGTACATCCTCACAAAAACCGCGCATACTATTATAAATCCGTTGCGCTTTACTAAAGTGTTGTACCAGACCGAATACTGTTGGCCCGCTACCACTCATCATTGCTCCGTCGGCACCAGCTTGCAGCATGGCATTCTTAATTCGATTAACTTCCGGATGAAGTGCAAATGTTATATCTTCCAAAGCATTTCCTAAACTTATACAAATTTGATAAAAATCTCTTTTTTGTAGTGCCTCTAATACTTTCTTTGTATCCGGGTGTTGAAGGTGTTGTAGTTCAATCCGTTCAAAGATCGTTCTAGTGGACACTCCAATATCTGGTCTTGCAGTAATTACCCAACAGTTTGGTGGTGAGGGAAGCATTTCAATTTGATCTCCGAAGCCCTTTGCAATGGCTGTCTTTCCATATACACAAAAAGCAACATCTGCACCTAGATTAGAACCTAATTTTGCTAAATCTTTCAGAGGCGCATTTACATGAAATAAGCGATTTAATCCTCGTAAAACAGCTGCAGCATCTGTACTACCCCCAGCAAGACCTGCAGATACAGGGATGTTTTTCTCTATTTGGATACGAACTCCATTTGGAATTTGATATGTCTTCTTAAATAATTTTGCTGCTTGGTAAGCTAAATTCCGTTCATCACTGGGAACATATCTGCTTTCCAATGCAATTTGTATCTCATCTTTAGGAAGTTGTTGTAATTCGATTCGGTCAGATAAATCAATGGTTGTCATCACCATTTCAACATCATGATAACCATCATCTCGCTTATGCAAAACATCTAAAGACAGATTAATCTTTGCAGGTGCTTTCTCCATGACAATCACCAGATCACCTACCTTTCTTTCTTTATACACGGGCTTAAAAATATAGATTATTGTATCATATTCAAGATATAGAGGCGAATAAATATAAAAAATGAAATTATAAAAACAAACCTTCCGTAAACCTTAATTTAATACGAATCGATACAAAAAGAGACAAATCCCTAAATTTAGGATTTGCCTCTCATTTGCTGTTCAGCGATTTCTATTGCTCGCTTCACCATATTCCCGGCATCCCTTGATTTAATGCCTCCCCAACCTTCTTGCTTTACCGTATCGTAAAACCCTAACTCCTTAGCTATTTCCTCTTTCATTTGCGTTGACATAATTCCACGTCTTCCCATGAAAAAGTTCCCCCTCTAATAAGCTTTTACTATCCGGCATCCATAGTTTATGTAACTTTATATAAGATAGACAAGTTATAATTATCCATCCGAGGCAGCAATTAAAATGTATAAAGTAAACATTTACTCTGTTTCTCGTTTTTACTTATCCTTAACGTGCGCTGATACATGCGTGTACGGATACTATTCATTTTCTAAAGCTTTCTTATCTAACTAAAAAAACAGTAGACGAAGACTTGTCTACTGTTTCTAAATTATTGTTGAACTTCTTTTAAAAAATTCAACTCTACCGTCTCTGTTAGTATGTCTGCATAGCTATAGGAAACACGTTCGAATGCATTTTCGTCTTGATCAAGCTCTACGATAAAAACGGATGGGTATGTTTCTGCCAATATTCCACACCGCTCAATCGTCTTTCTCCGTCCACCATTTGCTTTGAGTGTTAATCGTTGACCTACCTGACACTCAAGACCTTGCTTAATTTCTATTAATGTCTTTGCCACTACACTCCACCTCACATAGGATAATTTTAACATACCCCTGTCCAAAAGTCAAACAAAACTTAATATTATATCAGCATATTGATTTTGCTGTCAACAATAATTTTTGTCTATTTCTGTTAATATGTGTAGATATTCATTAAATATGTATAATTTATTAAAAAAAGCATACTGATACTCCGTTATAATTAGCAGGCTTTTAAAAGCCAATCATTCGGATTTAGCTTTTTGCGTGAAAACTTTATTACCTAAGAACAAAAGCGCAAGCGCCCGTTTATCACCGTATGTCCTGCGCCCCTGGTTTTCAAGGGGTGGTTCGACTGGTCGAACTTCTTTGCTTCTTTGAGATAAAGGAAACACGATAAGCGTATGCGAATCGATGTTGACTTTCACCGCAAGGGTATAAGTGCGACTATGCCTCACAAAGGACATTCGGCAGTCTTCTTTATTATAAGGAGGTTTCCGGAAGGACAATAGGTGATGGGCGCTTGCGCTGGACGTGGCTAAATAACTTAGTTGTTTTTCCACAGCCCCAAAATTTTATAATTCGCTAGACAATAAAAAAAGAGCCCTCGCTTTATTGGAAGACTCCTTACATTTCCTCTTCATTACTATCCTCTACAAAAGGCATACCTGTTCGCAATAACCCTTTCGTTTCGATACCACCTAACCCTCTTTCTCCGGTTAATGTATTTCTAAGTGCTTCCCAAACCGAAACACTCTCCATAAAAGGTGTATATGCTATTTTAGCAACGATATAAACAGGATCTAGGGCATGAATATTTACTCTTGAAGGGGAGCTAGCAAAATTGGCCCCTGCGCGAATAATGGATTCAAAATGTGACTGACACGCACCCGCAAATATAATTAACTGATCAAGATTAGGAACCACTCTTCTTGCTTCTCTTACTGTTTCCACGAAATACTTTGAATGCCGATATGCACGCAAATCATTCTTTAATCCCTTGTTTTTCGAATATGCATCATGACCTGTAATAACCAGTATATCTGGTTGAATACGTTCTAATAGATCATTAATTTCTTCTGGCATTTGAACTTCTGTTAAATGCACCCCATGGACTTGTAATCCGATTCGTTGATACAATTGTATACATTTTCGTAAATAGTTTGCGTCCCCATCCATATGCAATACTTTCGCAGGTAGTTGAAAGTAACTTGCTGCATTCGAATATCCTTCGGTTGCCTCGTAATTCCGCTTTTCCTTCATTAACTGATAGTCTTGCCTAAATAATCTATACGATGTTTCTTGCTTTTCTTTCTCCTGTTCTTTTCTTCTTTTTTTCTCTCGCTGATCAACTTTTGATAAATCATTCAGGGGGGCATCTGCAGCTAATCGCATATCCTCCCCATGTAAAACAGCAATATCTTTTTTAATCTCTATTACACGAAATAATAAATCATGATCATATGACTTTCGTGTTACAAGCTCTCCGTTTGCAATAACCATCTGTACACCTCACACGATATGTCTCCTATACCATATGAGAAAAAGCAGGCTATTGTGCCTTAACACTCGAGTCATTGTAGTATTATTTAGATTGGTATTGGTAAAAAGTATTTGCTACTTGCGCGAATTCCTCCATAGTTAGAGACTCTCCTCTTCGAATCCCTTCCACACCTGCTTCTTGTAATATATGGTCAATCTTTTCCTTGTCATGAACCCCTTTAAAAAAGCGAGTGAGATTATTCTTTAGTGTTTTACGGCGTTGCGCAAAGCTTGCTTGAATAATTTCAAAGAAGAAATCTTCATCCGTAACTTCCACAGGAGGCTGTTTTCGCATTGTTAGTTGCAATATACTTGAATCAACATTCGGTTGCGGCATAAACACTTGCTTCGGTACGTTCATTACTACTTTTGCTTCACTGTAATATTGGACCGCAAGACTTAAGGAACCATAGCTTTTTGAATTCGGTTCGCCAGACATACGATCTGCTACTTCTTTTTGAATCATAACCGTTAAACTTGTTACTGGTAACCGATCACGAATCAATTTCATTAAAATAGGGGTCGTAATGTAATATGGTAAATTTGCAACAACATGAACTTCTTGACCTTCCTTAAAATGTTCGTCAATAACCTTTGTCACATCCGCCTTTAAAATATCTTGATGAATCACAGATACATTCGAATATTCACCCAATGTGTCTTGTAAAATTGGTAATAATCGTTGATCAATTTCAAATGCAACCACTTGATCCGCATGTATTGCTAATTGCTCTGTCAGTGCTCCAATACCCGGACCAATTTCAATTGCAGCAGTATCTTTTGTAATTCCTGCATGGCGAATGATATTTTGTAATACCGAAACATCCACTAAAAAGTTTTGTCCTAAACTTTTTTTAAATGTGAAATGATATTTACCTAAAATATCCTTCGTTCTAGAAGGAGTTGCGATGTATTTGTTCGTCGTCATGTTGAACCTCCTGATCCATTAATTCCATAGCTTCATCTAACTGTTTTTTGCTAATTTGGAACTGTGTAAGTCGTTTTAATAATTGCTTGCCATTTGTATGTCCTATTTTCAATCGTTTTCCTAACCATTCTCGGCGTTCACTGGCCTTCTTTCCACCAATTAATCCATATTCAATAAGATCCGCCTTTAATATATCACTTGTTTTCATTTCTGCTAATTCATACACATGTTCCAATGCTTTTTGGATTGCAGCTACACTTGCATGTTCAATTCCTAAACTCGCACGATCAGATTTATTATTTTTGGCTTCTTCTTTTGGTAAAAAAGCGTGCTTACACCCTGGGATATGTTCATTAATTATATTTCGAATTCGTTCACCAGGGTAATCCGGATCCGTAAATATAATTACCCCACGCTTTTCTTTAGCATGGCGTATTTTTTCCAATGTTTGTTTATTTATCGCTGATCCATTTGTTTCTATTGTATCGGCATCGACTGCTAACTGGATTCGAGCTGTATCATCTCTGCCTTCTACAACAATCATTTCCTTAATTCTCACCTTAGTTCCTCCGAACATAAAAAAATAATGCTCTTACCATCATAGCATGATAAGAGCATTTTATCCTTTGTCATATAAAATTATGCTAATCTAAAATTGTCACTTTTACGGTGCGTACACCCCATGCATATGCATCAGATCTTGATGGTACATGCACATCAATACGATTACCAACAATATTGCCGCCTGTGTCTCCGGCAATAGCTTCACCATATCCTTCTACATGTACTTTCGTACCCAATGGGATGACACTTGGGTCTACTGCGATAATTTTCATATTTGGATTACTACTTAGATTAATGCCGGTAGCAGTAACACCAGAGCAACCACTACAACTTGCTGTAAAAGCACTAGCTTTCATTGTTAACGTTTTTCCACTTGAACCTGAACTCTTCTGAGATGAATGATTGGTATGATTGCTGGATGCTTGCTGAGCTTTAGGTTCCTTTGTTCCAACTGCAACTACTTTTGCTACACTGTCTTCTACAACTTCGTCGATGAGTTCTCTGTCTACTTCATCCCCGTTCTCCTTAGTAACCATGTATGTTTTTGTTACCAGACCATTTTTACCCTCTGTAATTACTTTCTCTTCTCCCTTTGGCAAGGAGCTATCCTCTTTTGTTTCTGTGTCAAAATCAATCGTTTCTTCGACTACTTTTTCTTCCTCTGTTACTCGAACTATATCTATTGCCTCTCCTTTTTCAACTTCTTCACTTAAATTAGGAGTTATTTTATCATTGCTATCTTGATCAAAAGAAACATCTGCTTTGTTAATAATTTCTTTGACTGTTCCACCAGTTGTCATGACCGTAGTTTTGTCATTTCCATTCTGAATCTCTACCTCAAAGGCTGTTGTAATATCTATATGTAGTCCATCTTCTACCTTGCTTGAAGTTTTATGAGATAGCTCATCGTCTTCTGTAAACATTAGGTTATTTTCTTCAAAAAATGCCCCAATCGTATCGGCCGTTGTACTATACTCTTTTTCTTTGCCATCGATTGTCATTGTTACATCTTTAGCAGCTACATAATCAATCGTCATTCCTGATTGAATCAAGGCATCCATTTGATGTGATAATAGATCATGTTCGCCAACATCAACACCTAATTCGTTCAAAAGCTCTCCAACGGTATCCTTGTGTGTATTGATTGTTAGTTCTTCTCCGTCTTCAGCAAATACTACTTTTGCTTTTGTCGCTTCGTACATTACAAAACTCGAAAAAAGAATTAGTACAAAAACACCAATACCTGATGTTATCAGTTTCTGTTTCGGCCCTGATAACTTTGAAATTAGCTTCATCATAAAAGCCCCCCTCACTCCCAATTGATTATATTAACAGGTATATGCAAAGTCAAAGCTATTCCGTTTACGGTTCGTTTACAAACCAATTACATTTATCCTGGTAATTCATCAATAATCTAGGAATATTGGACGAAATACTATGATGCATCTAGTCCCAAAGCTTGTTATCAAATTGTAAAAAAAGGAGATAAACAGTCCGTTTATCCCCCAAATTTTTTCCATTTTTTAGCTCGTTTATGACAATATCGCGTAATTTTTATTCGTTTATATTAAAAAAACGTCGCGCATTCTTTGTAGTAATTTCTCCAATTTCTTCTACACTCATTTCTCTTAAAGCAGCAATTTGTTCAGCGACTAGTCGAACGTATGCAGGTTCATTTCTTTTTCCTCGATTTGGATGAGGGGCTAGAAATGGTGCATCTGTTTCAATTAATAAACGGTCTAAAGGAACTTCTTTTGCAACTTCTTTCGGAAGCGGTGCGTTCTTAAAGGTTACTGGTCCACCTAAAGAAATATAGAAATTCATGTCCAAGCAATCCTGTACATACTCGACTGAATCATTGTAACAATGCATAATTCCGCCTATTTCTTTCGCATTTTCCTCTTGTAGAATTTTGATAATATCTTCTGTAGCTTCTCGATTATGAATGATTATCGGCATGTTTACTTTTTTCGCAAGTGCTATTTGTTTTCGAAATACTTCTTTTTGAATCTCCTTTGGTGATTTATCCCAATGATAGTCCAGTCCCATCTCACCAATAGCAACCACTTTTGGATGTGAACTCAATTGCTCGATCCAGCTAAGATCTTCTTCTGTCATATCAATAGCATCTACAGGATGCCACCCTACTGCGGCATAAATTGCCGGATGGCTTTCTGCAATCTCTATTGCTAAAGGTATTGTCTCTCTATCGAATCCGACAACAACCATATTTTCAACGCCGGCATCGTATGCTCGCTGAATAGTTTCTTCACGATCATCCTTAAATTGTCTCGCATTTAAATGTACATGTGTATCAAATAACATACTTGTTCATCCTTTTCTTTTTTAAAATAAAAAACCGAGCTATAATCCGGGTATCTAGGAAGTGTCACCCCATTATAGCTCGATCCGATTTAGCTTATAGTTTTTACTTCATTTCTTATTTCGATTAAGAAATTGACGAACCGTTAGGCGCTTCACTTGGTGCTTCTACAATTTGTAGTTTGCCGTCGTATTCCGCTGATAATATCATACCTTGACTAATTTCTCCACGCATTTTACGTGGCTTCAAATTAGCGACGATGACAACTTTTTTGCCAATTAATTGCTCTGGTTCCGAATAATATTCAGCGATGCCGGAAAGTATTTGTCGATCTCCATTATCTCCAGCATCTAATCGGAATTTTAATAGTTTATCTGCGCCCTCTACTTTACTACAGTCTTTCACTTCAGCTACTTTTAGTTCAACCTTATCAAACACATCATATTTAATCTGTTTTTCTTTTTCAGAGACAAGGTCTGTCTCATTAGGGTCCCAGTCGCCCGTCTCATCTTCTGAAGAAGCTGCGTTTGCACCATTCGCCATTTGATCACGAATATAAGCAGCTTCTTCATCCAAATCAAGACGAGGGAAGATTGGTGTGCCTTTCTTAACCACGGTTGTATTTTCTGGGAAATTGCCAAAACCGATTGTACCCCAATCTAGCCCATATTCTTCTCCTAGACCAAGTTGCTCTGCGATTTTCTTCGGTGCATGAGTTAGGAATGGTTGTAACATTAGCGCGGCTGCATGTAAACTTTCCGCTAAATGAACCATGACACTTGCTAATTCATTTCTGCGACCTTCATCTTTTGCTACTATCCAAGGTTCTGTTTCATCAATATATTTGTTTGCTCTCGAAATTAAAATCCACACTTGTTTTAATGCATCGCTAAATTGCATGCCTTCCATATGTTTCTCATATTCTTTGACTGCATTATTTGCGGTTGTTTGTAACTCGCCATCAAAACTTGTTACTTCCCCTTTAAATTCAGGAACCTTTCCATCAAAATACTTATTAATCATCGCCACTGTCCGATTTAATAAGTTTCCGAGGTCATTTGCTAGGTCATAATTTACACGAGAAATAAAATCTTCCGGTGTAAAGACGCCATCGCTTCCAAAGGCAACTTCACGCATGAGGTAGTAACGTAAAGCATCTAGACCATAACGTTCGACAAGCATTTCAGGATATACGACATTCCCTTTTGATTTCGACATTTTTCCATCCTTCATTAAAAGCCAGCCATGTGCAAAGACTTTTTTTGGTAAAGGTAAGTCTAGAGCCATTAGCATAATCGGCCAATAAATCGTATGGAATCGTACAATCTCTTTTCCAACCATATGCACATCCGCTGGCCAAAACTTGTCATAAAGGGATGTGTCTTCTGAGCCATAACCTAATGCTGTGATATAGTTGGTAAGCGCATCAATCCAGACGTATACAACGTGTTTTGGGTTACTCGGAACTTGTACACCCCAGCTGAATGTTGTACGAGAAACGGCTAGGTCCTCTAAACCTGGTTTAATAAAGTTATTAATCATTTCATTTTTTCGAGATTCTGGTTGAATAAATTCCGGGTTGTCTTCATAAAATTTCAACAAACGATCGGCATATTTACTCATCCGGAAGAAATAGGATTCTTCTTTAATTAATTCGACTGGATGTCCACTATCTGGAGATTTACCACCAATAACATTACCGTCGTCATCTCTTTCTACATCCTCTAACTGTGTTTCAGTATAGAATGTTTCATCAGGAACCGAATACCATCCTTCATATTCATCTAAGTAAATATCACCTTGTTCTAAGAATCGTTCAAATATATCGGCTACTACTTTTTTATGTTGTTCTTCCGTTGTGCGAATAAACTTATCATTACTAATTTCTAATGTATTCCATAACTTTTTCATTCCTTCAGCCATATCATCTACATAGGCTTTCGGAGAAATATTCATCTCTTTCGCTTTTTGTTCGATTTTTTGTCCATGCTCATCACTACCTGTTAAATAAAAAACATCGAATCCACGCATGCGTTTATAACGTGCCATTACATCACAAGCGATTGTCGTGTACGCATTTCCAATATGTAATTTTCCACTAGGATAGTATATTGGCGTGGTTATATAAAATGCATTTTCTCTTGCCATTCGTTGTGCCTCCTAAATCTCTTCCTTATTATATATAGATTCTATTGTAGCTATTATAACGCAATTTGCCAAATCGTGTACATCTACCGCGCTTTACTTATCTATTATACCGTTGCCAATATGGAGATAAAATAAACGGTGACCAAAGAACTAATCAAATTTTTCCACTTTTAGTAAAATTTGATTGACAAGTGAGTAATTTGTTGGTATTCTATTTTTAATATAGGTGTCGAACCATGGCGATTTTTTTATGTAGTATCATCAATAAGGAAAATTCGGATAAACACTTGTATGAGGAGAGTTAATATCCGTGTTTTTCGAGTATGGGGGAGTCAAACAATGAAATCAACTGGAATTGTACGTAAGGTCGATGAATTAGGCCGTGTAGTCATACCAATTGAATTACGTCGCACATTGGACATCCACGAAAAAGACACAATGGAGATCTATGTAGACAATGATAAAATTGTTCTCAAGAAATACAAACCTAATATGACTTGTCAAGTTACTGGAGAAGTATCCGATGAAAACCTGTCTATTGCAAACGGTAACTTAGTCCTCAGTCCAGCAGGCGCTCAAATTCTGTTGGAAGAAATTCAATCACGTTTCAAATAAGCCATATTTGGTATCAAATCTTTTTTACGTTTTATAAAGAAAGCTGACAATCCATTTGAATTGTCAGCTTTCTTTATGTTTGAATATGATAGGCTTGATAAACTTCTCGTTTAGGAATTCCTCGATCTACTGCAGTTTGCTTTATTGCTTCTTTACTGTTAAAACCTGACGTATTTATATAATAAGCGACATGTTCATGTAAACTCATTGCTTCCCACCATGTCGATTCTTGTCGAATTTCAGATTCATCCGACATATTTCGACCTTCTACCATGACAACAAATTCTCCACGCATTTCATTTTTCTTGCACCATGAAAAAATTTCTTCCGCAGTCCCTCGAATATACTCTTCAAAGCGTTTGGTTAATTCTCTACCTAATGCCATTTTTCTATTTCCATATGTCTCTTGAATCGCTTCTACCGTGTCCTTGACTCGATATGGAGATTCATAAAAAACGATTGTTCCTTCTGTTTTTTGTAAATTCTCCAGTATTTGTTTCTTTTCTTTTTTCTTCCGAGGTAAAAATCCGTAAAAAGTAAAAGGTTGTGTCGTTAATCCTGACCCAACTAATGCAGATAGAGCTGCGTTTGCCCCTGGAAGAACGACTACTTTTAACTCCTCTGCTATTGCTGCTTGTACAAGTTCAACACCCGGATCGGATATTGCAGGCATCCCAGCATCACTGACTAATGCGACTACTTCTCCACCTTTTATTCGCTCCATTAGTTGGTTCACACGACTTTGATGATTATGCTCGTGATAACTAATTAAAGGTGTCTCTATTTCAAAGTAATGCAGAAGTTTCTTCGTATTACGCGTATCTTCTGCAGCAATTACCGATGCTTCTCTTAACATGCGAATGGCACGATAAGTTATGTCTTCAAGATTTCCAATCGGTGTTGGTACTACATACAAAGCAGCATCTTCATTCTCAAAGCTTTTTTGTATATTCACCTGTGATCACTCCTGTTCTTGGAATTCGATTAGTTTTAGCTTCTCAAAACGAGGTAACTGTTTTATGCGATATTCTTCTTGCATTGCTTCTGATTTATTGATAAATTTCTTTACATACAATACTTCAAATGGTCCTCGACCACGTGTATACTTAGCACCCTTCCCCGTTTCATGCATTTGTAGACGATGCTCTAGATTATTCGTATATCCCGTATATAAAGATTGATCACGGCAACGTAATATATAAACATAATGCTGTTCATCCATAAATAATTTCCTCCGCCTGTTTCGTATAGGTTCCATCACTTTCATAGATGTATAGAGGCGGTAAAATCTTTATGTCTGCTTTTCCATCTCGAATTCCTTCGATCAATAGCATATTTGCCTCTTTCCCTTGCTTCGGATATATAAATTGGATTCGTTTTGGTTCAATTTTATATTTTCTAAACAGCTCTATAATATCAACTAACCTGCCTGGACGATGCACCATTGCTACTTTCCCACCTGGACGTACATGTAATTTACATGCGCGTACCACATCCTCTAAGGTACAGTGCACTTCGTGTCGAGCAATCGTTAAATGTTCGTTTACATTATGTTCTGTTTTGGAAGGGGTTTTAAAATAAGGTGGATTACAGGTAACCATATCAAAACTGCTTTGTCCAAGTACTGCTTGCATTTCTTTTAAATCTCCATGAATCATATGTAATTGTGACTGTAATTGATTTAACTTCACATTCCGTTCAGCCATACTATAGATGCGATCTTGTATCTCCACTCCTGTGATCTTTGCTGTTGTTTTGCGTGATAACAGTAAAGGAATCACTCCATTCCCCGTACATAAATCTAATATCGCACCTCTTTTTTTAGGAATCGATGCAAAATCAGCAAGTAATACAGCATCTAAAGAGAATGCAAATGCTGTTGGACTTTGAATTATCTTCATTTCATTATTTGCTAATAAATAATCTGTTCGTTCATCATCATAAAGTTCTACCATAGTGATCCCTCTTTATCCTGTCTTGTTCGATTTCATAAAAACGAAGAAGGGCTATCTCCACATTAGTTGACTATTCTTAGCAACTGCACCTGCATAGTACAGAGAATAATAAGCTCCTTCATAAGTAGTATAACCTTATTTTTAAGTCACTTCATTACTTTTCCCTGTATATGCGGTAACATCCCGTTACTAAAAAATGTAATCACTAAGCTAGAGACAGCCCTGTAAAATGCTTATCAAGAAAGATCAGATCATATCCTTCTTACTTAAGATAGTATTATTTCGTTTTATCAAAGAAATCTAAACAAAAGATGCAATCTTCATTTCTGCGTGGACTTCCAAATTCAAGGTTACAAATATGAAATCCTTCCTCATACAATCTTGCTAAGTTATCATATCCTTCCCCAGGAAGAGTATGATGTTTTTTCTTTGTTTCATTTAATGGTTGTTTTGAATCAGTATCTCCATCTTGTCTATACTCTTCTAGATGATGGCGTAAATGATGATTTTCATGTGCTAATCGATGATTTTCTTCCAGTAAATCACTTAACTTTACTTTTAAATCTCCTAGCTGTTCATATAGCTCTCCAATTTGCTTTTCCATGTCGGAAACCTGATCAAATATTTCTCTGTTTCCCACGCCCACTCACCTCATCATTCTGTGGCTTGCGCAACTATTCCTTCTTCAATTAATTCATCTAATGTATATTCTACCACGCGATCTTTTTCAGGTAACTCAATTTGTATCATACGCTCTAAAATATTTAGTCCTACTACTTTACCTTCTCCATAAGGAGTTTTCATAGACTTACCAATATCAGGTAATTCTTTTTTTGCTGTTTCATAATCGTCATTCTCATATTTTAAACAACACATCAATCTTCCACACAAACCAGAAATTTTTGCTGGATTCAGAGAGAGATTTTGATCTTTTGCCATTTTTATCGATACTGGTTCAAAGTCTCCTAAAAATGTAGAACAACATAACATTCGACCACAAGGGCCTATACCACCAAGCATTTTTGCTTCATCACGTACGCCAATTTGTCGTAATTCGATACGTGTTTTAAACATAGATGCTAAATCTTTTACTAGATTACGAAAGTCTACACGACCATCTGCAGTAAAGTAAAAAATAATTTTATTTCTATCAAATGTATATTCCACTTCTACTAAATTCATATCTAGTTCATGGTATTCGATTTTTTCTGTACATATATCAAAGGCTTTTTGAGCCTGTTCCTGATTTTCAACGACGGTTCTTTTATCTCTATCATCTGCTACACGAATAACTTTCTTAAGCGGTAGTACAACATCTTCTTCATCCACCTGCTTATTCGTGATCACTACTTTACCAAATTCAATTCCACGAACCGTTTCGACAATGACATAACTATCTAACTCTATATTATCTTGGTCTGGATCGAAATAATAGATTTTACCCGCCTTCTTAAATCGTACTCCTATAACTTCTATCATTTTTTCACCTCTGTATTTGAAGTGCTAATTGTTCCATTACTAACGTCGGCTGAACATTTTGCTTTAATTTTCGTTTTGCTGTTAAAATCAGCTGCAATATAAATAATAATTGCTCTTTGGAAAAAGACATCATTGCCCGTTCCATTTTTGCATCTTCTTTAGGTAATAAGACTGTTGTAGTGTCTTCTTTAATATGTTGATGAAGGATATCCTGAAATCCTAATAATAATAAATCCAATCCCATTTGTTGTTCGGTACGTTCTTTAAAATGAGGTATCCATTGTTGGTGGATAAATAAATAAACATCCTCTGGTTTTTGAACATACATTTCTATTAATTGTACCACTATCTTTCTTGCACCTGCAAACCACTCATCTTGGTGTAATGACAAAGCTTCTTTTGTATTATTTGTTAAGGCACTTAAAAGGTTTGCTTCCAAGTGGTGAACCCCTTCATCTTGTAATCTTTGATTCATTACATCAGGTGGGAGAGGCTGTAATTCTATAATTTGGCATCGTGAACGAATGGTTGATAGTATCGAGTGTCCATTCTCTGTCAGCATAATTGCGGTTGTTTGCTTACTTGGTTCTTCCAAAAATTTAAGCAAACGATTTGCTGCATTTACCGTTAATGTATCTGCATCCTGAATAACATATACTTTTTGATTCGATTCCATCCCTGAATATGTGAATTCCTTTTGCAAATTACGCACCTGTTCGATTTTAATCGATTGCCCATCTGGTTCAATCCAATGCAAGTCAGGATGATTACCCGAATCTATTCGTTTACAATTATTACATGTATGGCAAGGATTTGCTCCTTCACGATGCAAACAGAATAAATACTTTGCTAATAATAATGCAATGTCCCGCTTCCCTGTTCCTCGTTCGCCTTGTAGAAGGTAAGCGTGGGATACCCTGCCTTTATTTATACTATTGATGATTGTTCGACTAGCAATCGGCTGAAGGTCTGTGATTTCCTCCCAAGTTATCATCATTCATCCATCCTAATTGATCCCCACTTAATAGAGATCACTTGTTATTCATGTATATATATTAATCAATAGACCTTTGATCTCACCAATTAGACCTAATATATCTACTGTCTTCTTTTCTTCGTCCATTATATCTTCTGCTAATTGAATTAATTTCTCATCTACTGCTTTTACTATCGAAAGATGTCTACTTCCTTGCAGTCCAAAACTATGTGATTTCTCAAGTTTATAACCTTGTACCACTGCTTTATCTAAAAAACTTTTAACCATCCGCTTAAACTTTACTAGTTCGCGGAATGAACGGTATTGTGCAAGTTTACTTCCTTGCTTGCTGATTTGCTGTACTAGCTGATGAAACTGTTGCTGGTTCAATTGCTTTGTTTGGGACTGAACCATTTGTTGAAAGGATGGATCCCCAACTTTTGTAGTTCTATGGATTTTTGTTTCCGCCTTTGTTTGCATTTCATTGGTAATTTTCATGTGTCCAGCCCCCTTTCATAATCACTCATTAAAATTGATAAAAAGATTCGATAGGTAAGATAAATACCGTTGCTCCTCCAACCTCTACTTTTACAGGCTTTGGAATATAGGAATCTGCATTTCCACCCATTGGTGATATTGGCGCTACCATCTGTTCGCGGTGTGAACAATTATCTTTAATTATTTCTAATGCATGATCAACATCTTCATCATTACAACCAATCATTAACGTCGTATTTCCTTCTTTTAAAAATCCACCTGTGGTTGCTAGTTTTGTTGTCTTAAAATTTTGTTCTCCTAATGCATTAACAAGTCGGTTTGAATCCTTATCTTGAATCACCGTAATAATTAATTTCATTGTTACCACCCTTTTCTTTTTCATTTAAAAAAGAACTGATTATCTCCATGGTATCCTGTTCCACTGCCTCTAATGCTTGTTCCGCTTGAATCGTCTTTATCCGCTCAGGGAAACGAGCAATCACTTTTTGATATCCTTCATAAACTGCTTCATGAAACTGCATATTTTCTAGATCTAATCGGTTTCTTTCTCTATTTTTATTCGCCGCTATGCGTTCTAATCCCTTTTTTGGTTCTATATCGAAAAAAAGTGTTAAATCAGGCATGCAATCTTGAATTACAAAATGATTAATTGCATAAACTTCATCTATTCCTAATCCTCTAGCATAACCTTGATATGCTAAGCTACTATCTACAAAGCGATCACAGAGCACCACTTTTCCTTGTTCCAAAGCGGGAAACACTTTCTCCACTAAATGCTGTCTTCTAGCAGCTGCATATAATAGAGCTTCCGTTCTTTCTTCCATTTCCAGATGTTCTGGATCATGTATAATACTTCGAATTTTCTCCGATATTTTTATTCCTCCGGGTTCTCTTGTTTGAATAACATCAATCCCTTGAGCAATTAATTTTTGGAAGATATGTTGGATAACTGTTGTCTTTCCAGCACCTTCTCCACCTTCAAATGTAATAAACAAACCAGCCATATATTGTGTCTCATGCCTTCCTATATATACGTATTCCTTCTTCCCGTTGCTGAATGGTTACTCCTTGTTGAATCAAAAGCTGAATCTTTGTAATATGCGCCTTCGTAATTCTCTCGCCTTTGAGTATGACTGGAATACCAGGGGGATATGGGATCACTGCCTCTGCTGCAATTTCACCTTCACTTTGAGCAAATGGGACAAGAAGTGATGTAATGTGTTTCATTTCTTGGTATGACAATGCTAGTTCCTCTATAGGATTGGTAAAAAGCTTTGCCCCTTCTATTGTAGCATGTTTCACTGATTTTTTTAATTCTTCCTCTATCAATTGTATTGTTTTTTTCAAATAATCTTGTTCTACAAAAGGCGCTAAACCATGTATGAATAAGAATTGATTTTCTGTCGTTAACTCTGGATAAATTCCATGATATTCGAGCATCGATTCTATCTCACTTATTTTATAGCCATGTTTCACGTGGAACGTTAATTTTAACGGATCATCATGAGGTACCAATTCCCAAAATGATGCCCCGGAGAATATGTTTCTTACGTTTTCTACACTATTTAAGATACCTCGGATTTTTTCTTTTGATAATTGCGCTAAATAAAATCTTGCTACATCCAAAGAAGCCATTATCGGATAAGATGGACTACTCGACTGTAACATTTGCAAATAATAAGCAAGTCGATGTTTTTCTACACGTGAAGTGCCAATATGTAAATATGCAGCCATTGTCATAGCTGGAGCCATTTTATGTGCGGATTGTACTACAACATCTGCTCCTAACTGTAAAGCCGATTGTGGAAACATTTCAGATGATGAAAAATGGACGCCATGTGCTTCATCAACAAATACTGGAATATGATAGGTGTGTGCTAATTCAATCATGGACTGAATATCAAAAACCGCCCCAAAGTAATCTGGATAGGTGAGAATAAGAGCCTTTGCATTCGGAAACCTCAACATTGCTTGTTTTATGCTATCATATGTTGGTGCGGTATATCGTTGTAAATCATCTCTCCACTCTGGAGCTATAAATATTGGCTTTGCACCTGCAAGTTCTAAGCCATTCATAATTGATTTATGACAATTCCGTTGGACGATTACCTCATCTCCCGGATTACATGCTGCCATAATCATTGCTAGATTACCTGATGTAGATCCTCCAACTAAAAAAAATGTATGGTCAGAATTGAAATAATCTGTTGCTAGTTTTTCTGCTTCTGCGATGATCTCACTTGGTGCATGCAAGTCATCCATTCCTGCTATTTCAGTTACATCTACAGATAAAATAGAGCCAAATAATTCTCTAGCTGCTTCAGGAAAAACCGCCCCATGCTTATGCCCTGGAACATGGAATGATACCGGTCTCTTTGAACTGAAATTTCTTAAATGATCTACGAATGGCATATAAGATTGATCCAACTTCATCATCTCCCTTATTTCCTCTATTATATACAATAAAAAAAACACAAAGTCCTGTCAAAAAAGGATAGATTAGTGTTTTTTACAGCAGAAAAAAAGCCTTTGCAAGCAAAGACTCTTCACTATTTCATCGTGTTTAATTTTGAACTATGAATATAATTTTGGTTGATTCATATTTTTTAGTTTACGTAAATAGTAATTATATTTCTCTTCTCTAGGTTCTGTATGGATCATGTTATACTCACATTCCGTGCATATGAACATCGTGTACAGGTGAATTCCTTGTTCTTTTCTTTCTTCACATATACCACAACACTCTAGCTCAAAGACGTTTGTATGCTCCATTTCTCCACCTCCGTTAAAAGCTAGTATCTCCTAATCTAACGGAAAGTATACCAAAAATCTTTGAAAGCTTTTACAATACAAAGAGATGAATGGCAGCAAGCGAGCCGATACCAAACACACCTAAGAATCCTGATACAAAAACGGTAAATATATTAATCGGAATATGGAGGCCAATTGCTCCCCCAAACACATTAATAAAAAATAAGAACAACATTCCAATTCCTAGTTTAATGGTGGCCTGTCCAATATACTTCATAGGCTTCACAGGCGCTCCAACGAGTAATAGAATAATTATTAAACCAACAATAATACTTATAAATACGGTCGAACTCATCTCGCATCAACCTCTTCTCCATATCTCTTTACTGTAAAGTATGAAGAAAAACCGATTGATAGAACTATTTTTTAAGAAAAGCACAGAACAGCCAATAAAAGCATAGAGACTTCTACAAAATATTCGTTTATCGATCGATTATGTAGTGGACAGCATAACCCGAATGAAAAAAGTTTCATATTATATCATGCTACTCAATTCGATAACGAATTATTTCAATTTCTATGCTTTCCTAACATTATATATAACTAAACACGTACCGCACTTACTTTACGTATACGTGCTTCACGAATAAGAAACATATATTTAGCCTTTGCTAACTTTTCTACATGGTGACCACTTTGTGTTGGTTCAATACTTTGTTTTACAATTTGCTGAAGTTGTTTCCATTCTTGTTCTACATGGTACAGAGAATTTAATAATTCTTCATCTACATCTCTTTTTCTTAACTTTTTCCCCATTACCCTTCACCTAGCCCCTACATTCCTGCATTATTATTAAACGTCTCTTCTACCTTCTAATGCTTTTGATAAGGTTACTTCATCTGCATACTCTAGATCTCCACCTACTGGCAAACCATGAGCAATCCTTGTCGTTCGAATTCCAGATGGTTTTACTAATCGTGAAATATACATTGCAGTTGCTTCACCTTCGATATTGGGATTCGTTGCAAGTATAAGTTCTTCTACTTCCTCATCCTTTAAACGGTTAATTAAGTCAGGAACATTGATATCCTCTGGTCCAATTCCATCCATAGGTGAAATCGCTCCATGTAACACATGGTATTTCCCGTGGAATTCTTTCATCTTTTCCATTGCAATGACATCTTTTGGATCCTGAACAACACAAATAAGTGATCCATCACGGCTCGTATCCGTACAGATTGCACATGGATCTTGATCCGTTATATGGCCACATACGGAACAATGAGATAATTCTCGTTTTGCACTAACTAGTGCATTCGCAAAATTTAATACGTCATCTTCTTTCATATTCAACACAAAGAAAGCCAAACGAGCGGCCGTTTTGGGGCCGATTCCTGGCAATTTAGAGAAGCTATCTATTAATTTCGTGATAGGTTCTGGATAATACATGATGTTTCCTCCTACACAACCACAATGTTGATTTATGGTTGAACTCCTTGGTTAATAACCAATATCTACTGCAATTATGCAAAAAGAAAGAATTGTACTTTCTTAACTGCCTAAATAAGGCGTCTCGCATTAGCCAGACGCCTTTTGTCTTTGTATGCCTTATTTAGAACATTCCTGGCATATTCATGCCTTTTGTAAATTGTCCCATTGTATCGTTTGTTTTTTCATCAATTTGATTTAGTACATCATTTGTCGCTGCTAGAATAAGATCTTGAAGCATATCGATATCATCTGGGTCTACCACTTCTTCTTTAATCTCTACATCGATAATTTCTTTCTTACCACTTGCTTTTACAGTTACCATTCCACCGCCAGCAGTAGCTTCAAATGTCATTTCATGCAGTTCATCCTGTGCTTGCATCATTTTCTTTTGCATTTTCTGCATCTGCTTCATCATATTATTCATATTTCCCTTCATGGAAAATACCTCCTTTAATAGTTATCTATATTATTAATCATGTATTTCTAATAGGTCATCACCAAAAAGCTTCCTTGCTTCATCAACTACAGGATCTGATTGTTGTTCTTCAGAGTTTTCTTTTGGTTTATCCTGATTTTGAATATAATCATTACGTACTTCATTCCATGCTTGTTCTGGAATAGGGATGATAGTACGATGTTTGTCCAGACCTCCAAGTAACGATTCTGCCATTTCTCGGTGATCTAAAAATAAAGAACAGTGGATTTCATATTTGAATGCAACAATCAATGTATCATCCGAAGCAGCAGCAGGTTTACTATCTTGTATCGTAGCATGCGCAGGTGCATTTGTTGTTTTTAACTTACTTAAGAAATTAGCCCAATGCGCGTGTACATTTTTTAGTTCACTTTTTTCTGCTCTTCCTAGTGTATCACGAATTCGATCATATGGAATCTTAAAACTGTTTTTAGATGATCGGGTATTTGGTCTTCTTCGCTCCGTTGTTGTTTGTTTACTTGGTGTAGTAGATGCAGGTGGGTTTTCTTTTAATGTCTTTATATCTTTTTCCAACTGTTGCATCTTGCTTTGTAATTGCAGTACAACTTCAGATTCAGCAGAAGCGGTTGTATTATTACCAACTTCAACACGATGTTCTTGTCCATAATTAGTAATAGTAAGTAATGCAATTTCGATAAATACTTTCGGGCTATTGGACCATTTCATTTCTTGTTGGCACTGATTCAATTCAATAATCGAGCGCTGGATCCATTGGTTGGATACACGTTCTGACAGTTGTTTAAATGAATCATCTGCTACAGCTCTTTCTAGCATATCTGCAAGATTTGCCGAGCTCCTGAATAATAGAAGATCTCGCATAAAATAAATTAAATCCTGCACAAATTTCCCTGGGTCTTTACCGGTACGAATCATCTCATCCAATGCTACTAGTACCTCTTGAACATTATTTTCATTCATAGCTGAAACAACTTTATGAAGCACGACTTGCGATACGCCACCTGTAACTGCTAAAACATCTTCTAATATGACTTTCTCTTCACTATACGAAATGGCTTGATCCAGTATACTCAAGGCATCTCGCATTCCGCCTTCTGCAGCAAGCGCGACAGACTCTAAAGCCTCATCCGTAACGTGAATATTTTCTGCTTGCATTATCGTTTGCATTCTTCCAACAATCGATTGATTAGAAATTGGTTTAAAGTCAAAACGTTGACAGCGAGATATAATCGTTAAGGGGATTTTATGTGGTTCTGTTGTTGCAAGAATAAACACAACATGCTTTGGTGGTTCTTCCAACGTCTTCAGTAAAGCATTAAATGCATTTACCGATATCATGTGTACCTCATCAATAATGTACACTTTATATGGCACCGTACTTGGTGCATACTTCACTTTATCACGTATATCACGAATATCATCTACACTTGTATTGGAAGCAGCATCGATTTCAATAACATCTGATACGGATCCATCTTGAATGCCTCTACATGCTGCACATTCATTACAAGGTTCTTTTACAGGGGCATGCTCACAATTAATAGTTTGCGCAAATATTTTTGCAGCACTTGTCTTCCCTGTTCCACGTGGTCCAGAGAATAAATAAGCATGCGAAAATTTATCCTGCTCAATCGCATTTTGTAGTGTTCGAGTAATATGTGTTTGTCCTACTACATCTTCAAATGTTCGTGGCCGCCATACACGGTATAATGCTTGATAACTCATAGTTTACATTCCCCTTATTAATCTAATTTTCATTATACCCGATGAAAGGGTCTCATGTGAACCTTGGAGATGAAGAAAAGCATAGAACATCTATTTAGCAACATAGAGTCCCTCAAAACATTGAAAAGGCTATATTAGCATACTATTAACTAATATAGCCTATCCCATTCATTATACCTTTTTAAAGTTATTTTTTACGTGGAAATGCCCGTTCATATTGTTTAGGTGGAACCGCTATTCCTGTAATTTCTTCAATCGCATGGATTGCCCAATATGGATCTTTCAACATGCCACGTCCAATCGCAATTAAATCTGCATCTTCATTACCAAGTGCCGCTTCTGCAACTTTTGGATGTTCTAATACGCCAACCGCAATAATAGGTACATTTAATTCTTGTCTAAACGTACGAGCAAATCGAATCTGATATCCTGGATGATTGGCTGGTTTTCGTTTTCCTGGAGGTCCTTCTCCACCACTAGAAATATGGAAAACATCGACACCAGCTTCTTGATATTTTTTAGCAATGTCTACAGAATGATTTAGATCATATCCCTCATCCATATACTCCATCGCTGAAATACGCATGAGCAGTGGCATATCTTCTGGAATTACTTCTTTTATAGCTTGTATTACCTCTACACCAAATAAAGATAAATCTTCTCCGTATCGATCCTCTCGTTTGTTAATCAACGGAGAATGAAATTGATGTATTAAATATCCATGCGCTCCATGAATTTCAATCGTATCAAATCCAGCTTCTACTGCACGCTTTGCAGCATCTTGGAACTGTTTGACAGTTTGCTTCACTTCTTCTGTAGTCAACGCACGAGGTACTTTACTTTCAGCGGTTACAGGAATTGCAGATGGCGCAACAGGAGGTTCTGCATCTTCTGCTTTACGACCAGCATGTGCAATTTGAATTCCAATCTTCGCATCGTAACGATGAACTTCATCAACAATACGACGATATGCTGGAACATGTTCATCTGACCATAATCCCAGATCATAATCCGTAATCCGGCCATCAGGATCAACATCAGTCATCTCCACAATAATGAGTCCTGCTCCACCAACCGCACGTGATACATAATGAACAAAATGCCAATCATTTGGTATCCCATCTTTAGCATCTACAGAATACTGGCACATCGGAGCCATCACAATTTTATTCTTTAATGATAATCCTTTTATCTTGTATTGCTTATCTAATTGAGTCATGTAACCACCTCTTTTAAAGGAATGTAATTATATTACATCTTACGAGCCGGTGGTACGTATTGCAATTTATCTGCTTAATCTAATAAAACTCAAAAAGAACAAATCCATTAAACATATATGGATTTGTTCGAATAGATAATTCTAATATTTATTTTGCTTCTAAATCTTCAATGGAGTCAATATCCATATAATCTGGTACAACAATCCCTAATTTTGCACCTTCGATATTTGCTCCCATATCTACAAATTGTCCTTCAATACTTTCATAGAATTTTCTGTGTGTGTTTGGCATCCATGCTGCTAATGTTGCGTCAGCATCACCATTTGCGATTGCCTCAAATACAACAGCTACATCTACATCTGTAATTTTTACTTCAAAACCTTTAGAACGTAATACTTCAGCAACGACATTTGAAGAAGCACGTTCCGAGTCCCAAGGTGTGGAAACCAATTCTACAGTCTCACCATTACCATCCTCAACACCTTCTGTCCACGCTTCAACTTTATCTGGATTATCCTCTACCCATTGTTTTGCAACTTCTTCAATACCTTTGCCGGTTTCTGATGATTCGTACATGATACTTTCCATATCTTCTACGCTCCAGTTGAATTGGTCAATTAATTTATAGGCATTTGGATTTTCTTCTTCAAATCCTTCTCTTGCTAAGCTACGAATTTCTTCTGTATCACCATATATATTTTGTGGATCTTCTAAGTACTTAAGATTATCAAATTTTGCAAACATCCAATGTGGATTCCAACCAGTTACAACAATTGGTTCTTCATTTTCAATTGCTTTTTCCAGTTCCACAATCATTGCTGCTGTGGAAGATTGTTTTAGTTCCCATCCAGATAACTGATCATACTCTTCCATCGCTGTTTCTGTTGTTACTGTAATTCCTGCCCCAGGTTCAATACCAGTAATTGTATGTTCTACTGCTTCACTATAGCTCTCTTCTTCCGCACTATCATTGCTTGTATCATCCGATCCACAAGCAGCTAATAATAACACTAAAATTAAGCTACTAATTACTCCTAAAACCATTTTTCTTCTTTGTCTAAACATAGAAGCACCCCTTCATTAAATAAAAAATAAATTAAAAAGGCTGATATAGTTAATCAGCCTTTACTTATAATGCTATAAATTATTCAAGTTAACACGTATATGTATACGTGCACCCACTGTCGATGAAACGACCCTATGCGCTACATAAGTTCATGGCTCGGCCTAGGCTTCCCTGCGGCACACAAGAATAACCACTTACTGCTGCTTCCTTCCGGACCTGACAGGATTCGTGGGTTCCTGTTGCGCAGGACCCGGGCGTCAACACCAATCCCTTAAGTCAGACCATAAAGTCGTCCCACCTCGAGTGGGAATTCGGCCCCGCTATAGCGGATTGCGAGTACAGGGCACCGCTACCTCCCCGCTTAGCACGTATTCTCTATTATAAAGACATCATTACAAAAATGCAATGATAAAGTAATACTTCGGTTGGCGCGGGGATTATGCCAAATATATACAGATGCTATTTTAGTCATTTGTTGAAATATCTTTAGACTTTTTTTCTCTTAGTTCTTTAAAAAATTCTTTTAAAATAGTACTACATTGTTGCTCTAAAACTCCAGATGTTACCTCCACCTGATGATTAAACCGAGGTTCATTTAACAAGTTCATTATCGTCCCCGCGCACCCTGCTTTCGGATCAGGTGCTCCATAAACTACTCGCTTCATTCTGGATTGAACTATCGCACCTGCACACATGGGACAAGGCTCTAATGTGACATACAATGTACAATCTTCTAGTCGCCAGCTTCCGATTTCATTATTTGCTTCTTGCATTGCTAATAACTCAGCATGTGTAAGGGTAGCTTGCATCGACTCGCGGAGATTAAACCCTTTGCCAACAATTTCTCCATCATGAACGATCACTGCCCCAATCGGAACTTCATTCAGAATCCACGCTCGTCTTGCTTCTCTTATCGCAGCCGCCATAAATAACTCATCTTGACTCACTGATAATTCGTCTTTCACAGTATCACATCTCTTTATTTAAAGTTTTAATATAGATTTGAACGGTAATAATAATAATAGAATATCAAAGGAGGAGCTTTATGAATTTTTCATCTGAAAATACAGCTGTAGTCTTTGTTGATTTAATCAATGACTTTCAATTTGATGGTGGAGATGACCTACTTCACCACACAAAACAAATCTTACCTAATGTTATAAAACTACGCTCCTTTGCTAAGGAAAACAATTTACCTATTATCTATGTTAATGATCATTACGGCTTGTGGCAAGCTGATTTTAACAAAGTAATTGATTATTGTACGAATGAAAAAAGTAAAGAAATAATCGATAAGATTAAACCCGATGAAGATGATTATTTCTTAATCAAGCCGCAGCATTCCGCCTTTTTCCAGACTCCTCTTCATTCCTTACTTATAGAACTAGAGAGAAATCATGTAATACTTGCCGGAATAGCCGGAGATATTTGTATTTTGTTCAGTGCAAAAGATGCCTACATGTACAAAATAGACATGTCTATACCAAAAAATTGTATGGCTTCTGAACAAGAAGAAAATAATAACTACGCTTTATATTTAATGGAATCCGTCATGGATGCAGATATATCTCCAATTTAGCATAATGCATTTACCCTCCTCATATAGATAGTTAGAGACTCTATGTAAGGAGGTAGTTCCTTTGCAAATTCACGTTGTGCAACAAGGAGATAGTGTATATCAAATTGCTAATACATACGAATCTTCCGTCGCTGATATTATTGAAGCAAATGATTTAACTTCTCCTAATGCACTTGTTATTGGGCAAGCACTTGTTATTCCAATTGTTGGCCAATTTTATTTTGTTCAACCTGGTGATACGTTAACTTCTATTGCGAATCAATTTGGTTTTACCGTACAGGAAATTGCACGAATAAATGGCATATCAATAAATCAAACATTGTCTCCTGGTATGCGGATTTATATTCCACCGATTGAAAAACGCCCCATCACCTCTTATGCTTATGTAGAACCCTTCGGTGATACAGTATCCCAAACACTAGAAACTGCTGCAGAAAATAGAACTCCATACTTAACCTACCTTGCACTATTTAGTTATCAAGTAAACAGAGATGGAACATTGAAGGCTCCTCCAGCTGGCAATTTATTTCAAACAGCCAACGCAAATGATACAGCAATGGCAATGGTTATAACTAATTTGGAAGAGGGCGCGTTTAGTGATGAGCTCGGGCATATTATCGTTACCGTAAGTGCTGTACAAAATACATTGCTAACGGAAATTATTAATACAGCACTTCAACAAGGTTTTAGAGACGTACATTTTGATCTTGAATTTTTGCCGGGAGAAGATCGTGAAGCCTATAATCAATTTCTTCGAACTGCAAAAGCTCGCCTATCACAGGAAGGCTTACTTGTTTCCACTGCGCTCGCACCTAAAACAAGTGATACGCAGTCTGGACAATGGTATGAAGCACATGACTATGCTGCACATGGAGAAATAGTAGATTTTGTTGTTCTTATGACGTATGAATGGGGATATAGCTACGGTCCTCCAATGGCGGTTTCACCATTGAATTCGGTCCGTAATGTAATTGAATATGCCGTTTCGGCTATTCCACCGGAAAAGATATTAATGGGACAAAATTTATATGGGTACGATTGGACACTCCCATTTGTAGAAGGTGGTGGACCAGCTCGAGCAGTGAGTCCACAACAAGCAATACAAATTGCTATCGAAAATAATGCTGCTATTCAATTTGATCCGGTAGCTCAAGCACCTTTTTTCACATACACAGACAATTCTGGAGCAAATCATGAAGTGTGGTTTGAGGATGCTCGATCGATACAAGGTAAATTCGATTTAATTCGTGAATTTAACTTGCTTGGAATTGCTTATTGGAAGCTTGGGTTAGCCTTTCCGCAAAACTGGTTACTACTCAACGATCAATTTACCATCACCAAATTAGAATAAGAGAACAAAAATGTAAATATTCGAGTCAATTTCATAACTGCTGAATTCAATCTAAAAGCGAACGTTTAGTGGTAATTATATTTAATGTTCGGATTACAGCAATAACTTGGCTTTAATTGTAATGGAAGACGGCCACTTCTGCTCAGAATAACAGAGCTTGAAGATCAACTTAAAAAGTTTCTTCTTTTCAATTTAGCTGAGGCCGTGCCTGCTAAACCTAGCAAAAAAAGCCTCAAGGGACTTTGGTAATTCCTTGAGGCTTTCGTATACAATGATTATTTATCCTTCGAGAACTTTTAATGATTCTCGATTAAATGCAGGGATATCATCAGGTTGACGACTAGTTACCAATTGATTTTGACAGACGACTACTTCTTCGTCTTTCACTTTGGCACCTGCATATTCCATATCTACTTGAATAGATTTATAGCCAGTCGCTCCTCTTCCTTCTAGCGATCTAGCAGTAATTAATAGCTGTGGTCCATGACAGATAGCCATTACCGGTTTTTTCTCATCCATAAAATGCTTAGCAAATGTTACAAATCGATCATCTCCACGAAGGATATCGGGAGAAAAACCACCAGGTATAAATAATGCGTCAAAGTTTTCCGGATTCACATTATCAATACTTTCATCTATTGTTACACTTGTGTCATTCGACTTTCCTTTAATCGTTTTTCCTTTTTCTTTTTCAATTGTAATCACTTCATGTCCTGCCTCTTTAAAGGATTGGACAGGATCTGTGAATTCCACATCTTCAAACATATCCGTAATTACGGTTGCTATACGTTTTTTCATTATTTATCCACTCCTTTAAAATGACTTACATCATACTTAATTCCCAACTTAGATTTTTATTAAACATCAGTAACTTTTTTACTTTTTTAAACAAACTGTATCGATTATATTCAAAAAAGGCTGGGATCTCATATCCCAGCCTTTTCTCATATTATTTCATTAATCTTCTAAAGTAGATGTATCTCCTGTCGGCAAGCCAAGTTCCCAAGATTTTAGAAGTCTACGCATAATTTTTCCACTTCTTGTTTTTGGGATACTATCTTTCACTTCAATTTCTCGTGGAGCTGCATGTGCACTTAACCCTGTTTTTACAAATTGACGAATATCCTCTAATAATTCTTCACTATCTTCATAGCCTGCATTTAAGGTAATAAATGCTTTTATAATTTCTCCGCGTTCCGGATGCGGTTTTCCAATAACACCCGCTTCTGAAACAGCTGGATGCTCAATTAATTTACTCTCTACTTCAAATGGACCCACTCTTTCACCAGATGTATTGATAACATCATCCAGACGACCTTGGAACCAGAAATATCCATCTTCATCGCGGTATGCACTATCTCCAGATACATACCAGCCATTTACAAAATAGCTTTCAAATTTACTTTTATTCTTCCAGACTTCCCGCATCATCGATGGCCAACCTTCCTTAATAGCAAGGTTCCCCATTTGATTTGGCGGAATCTCATTTCCCTCATTATCAACGATTGAAGCTTCTACCCCAGGAATTGGTTTCCCCATGGATCCTGGTCGAATCTCAAGCGATGGAATGTTTACAATCAATTGTGCTCCCGTTTCAGTCATCCACCATGTATCGTGAATGCGAAGATCAAAAGCTTTTAGTCCCCATGTAATTACTTCCGGATTCAATGGTTCTCCGACACTAAGGATGTGTCGTACAGAAGAAAGATCATATTTTTTCACAGTGTCTTCTCCATGACTTACAAGCATACGCAAAGCAGTTGGCGCTGTATACCAGACCGTTACTTTATAGTCTTGTAATGTTTGATACCAATCATCTGGCGTAAATCGGCCTCCACGAATAACATTCGTCACACCATGGAGCCATGGAGCGAAAATCCCATAACTTGTACCAGTTACCCAACCAGGATCTGCTGTACACCAGTAAACATCATCTTCTTTTAGATCTAGCACCCATTCAGCTGTAGCATAATGCTGAATCATGGCATTATGCACATGAAGAATACCTTTTGGTTTTCCTGTTGAACCAGATGTGTAATGCAATAGCATTCCATCCTCTAAATCAACCCAAACAATGTCAAAATCTTCGGATGCACCTTTCATTTCTTCTTCATAATCAATAAATTTATCATCTTGTTCTGAATGATCGCCCACAAGTACAATTTTTTCTAAATGCGGGAGTTTATCTTGTGGCACACGATATAGTAGTTCTGGCGTTGTAATTAATACTCGAGCCTCACTGTCGTCCAAACGATCTCCTACTGCCTGTTCCATAAATGCTTCAAATAATGGACCAGCAATAGCGCCGATTTTTAAAATACCAAAGAATGCCTCATAGAATTCAGGGCTTCTCGGCATAAATAAAAAGACACGGTCTCCTTTTTCAATCTCGTATTTTTTCAATACATTAGCAAATTGATTACTCTTTAATCGAAGTTGTTCAAATGTTACTTTCTCTTCACGGTCAGGAGCTGAGTATAATAATGCTGCTTGATCTTTTTTAGTTGGATCAGCTGCATGTTTATCTACTGCTTCATATGCCATATTCACCTTCCCTGATTCATACCAAGAGAAATTTTTCTTGACTTCCTCCCATGAAAAGTCCTTTCTTAATGCTTCATAATCCTTTAAATTATGATTACCTTCACGTGCAGGTACTACTTGCATATCCATTTAATCACCTCACTATGATTTTGCAAACGATTACAATTCTAATTACACAAAATTATTAAAACATTTAGGTAACTGTTATCTATTTTAGAACATTTTGTGACTTTTTTAAAGTCCCTTGTCCGCTTTTTACAAAAAAAGAGGAAGAAAGCCACTCTAAAAGCGAATGGTTTTCTTCCTACTAATTTTTTTCTATTTCGCACTAGCTGCTTCTTTACGTTTTTCTCTTTCAGACAGTACATAGGCAATAGTGGCATCACCGGTAATGTTTAATGAAGTCCGTAGCATATCTAAGATACGATCGATACCAACAATTAACGCTATTCCTTCTGCTGGTAAACCTACTTGACTTAATACCATTGCTAACATAATCAAGCCCACACCTGGAACTCCTGCAGTTCCAACACTTGCTAATGTTGCAACCAATACAACCATAAGTAATTCTGAAAAGCCTAGTGGTATATCATACACCTGCGATATGAATACAGTGGCAACTGCCTGCATAATAGCAGTACCATCCATGTTAATTGTTGCACCCAAAGGTTGAACAAAACTACTAATCTCTTTCTTCACACCTAGGTTTTCCTGCGCTGTCTTCATGGATAATGGTAACGTTGCATTGGAACTTGAAGTACTAAATGCAACGGACATAGCCGGGAAAAATCCTTTATAAAAGGTAAATGGATTCTGTTTTCCTAAGAACCAAATGATTAACCCATAAACTAATAGTCCATGAACGATTAATCCAAGTATCACTGTTAACATATAACTCACCATAGATCCTACTGCGTCTAATCCTGCACCACCTATAGCAGAAGCGATTAAAGCAAAAGCACCATAAGGAGCGAATTTCATTACTACCATTACTAACCAATTTAGTATTTCATTTGCTTGTTCAAAAAGACTATGAATTCCTTGGGTTTTCTCTCCAAGGTAAGCTAAAGCAATACCAATAAATATAGCAAATGCGATTATTTGCAACATGTCTCCCGATGACATTGCTGCAATTGGATTTTCTGGAATGATGTTTATTAACGTTTCCATAATCGGAGGAGCTTCGCTCGGCTCATAGTTCGCATTCGCCGTATCGAACATCCCAGCTTCCCCTGGCTTTATGAGATAACCCAATCCTAATGCAATTGTAAGTGCAAGTGCAGTGGTACATAAGAAAAACCCAACCGTTGATACACCAATCTTACCTAGTTTAGCCGGTTCACCTAATCCAGCTGTTCCTAAAGTAATCGATACAAATACTAGTGGTACAACTAGCATCATTATTAAATTCAAGAATATTTGACCAATTGGATTTAGAAAAAACTTATCTACAGGCCCAAAAAAAGAATCAGGTGTAAATGTTAAAATTCCTCCGACAACAGCACCTGCAATAAGAGCAATTAATATCTTTTTTGTTAAACTCATGGTGTAATATCATCCTCTCTGTTTTTTCAGAAAATTCTTTCTTATATAAGTGAAATCATCTCTACTTCTTAGCTATTATGTTTGTTTGGGCATTGGGATATTAAAACGATACAATGTTCATTTGTGGAAGGAGTTTTGGATTTGGTGTGTTAATTATAGGTGAAAAATAGATTACATCCTGTGCCCGGTAGGGTTTACAATCCCCACTACACACGGTTTTAACAACCGTAAACAATATTCTATCATAAAACAATAGATTTTGGACAGACTAATCTTTTCCTATATTACTAAAACACCTCCTCCTTATTATTCATTTATTTCATTAAAATTTCCGACGAACTCATCTAAAACTATGATTTATATACTGAATTTTTACTACTATTATTCATTTTTCTGTACAAGTATGAGAAATTTTTTACAAAAATTCTTATCACAAAACAATACTGCTAAACACTTGGTCCAACCATATAAACCTTCATTAATTTCTATTGACAATGTAACTAAATCATCATTGCTTGAATGAATTGATAGTTTGAGTTTCTTTATTAAAGGAAAATGAATAGTTGTAATCGTATTTCAAGGAGCGATATTATGAAATTGAACTCCACTGAAATAACATTGCTACTTAGAGACTTATTTTATCTAGAAAAGTTGAAATCATCGTTACATTATTTAACAAAAGAGCAACTTACACAACTTAACGATCAGATTGATGAACTAAAAATAGCTCTGAAGCAATTAAAGTAGCAATGTTTGAAATGTGCAACTCACATTTCGGCTTATAAATCCAATCTATAACCTTAGGTTTATTGTAGATTGGATTTATAGCTTTTTCTCCCTACAAAGCATTTTTAATAAGAAAACAATCTATATTTGATTATTCAGAATTATTATATTACTAAGTTCTTCATTTAAGTATAAAACTTACTCCTCTTCTCTTACTTTTTTATATAATTCTTCAATTAGACCGTTCGTTTTTGATGAATCAATCCCCCTTCTTACCGCAGTTTCAATAACAATATAAAGAATAAAATAAAAAACTAAACTAAGTATTATAATTAAACCGAAAGAAATTTCCATTTTGTTTTAGCCCTCCAAAATTTAGTTGCTCTGTAAGGATTTTCTCTCAATAGCTTATAAAGAAATTACGAATAATTCAAATTATTATAAATAAAATGCAGTTCTATATGATAAAATATTTCTCATATACCTAACTATTGGGAGGGGGATGGGAACTTGAAGAAATCAAATATTAACTTACTTATCATCGGTGTTATAGTTGCAGTTATTTGGGGCTATTTCGCTGATTTAAAAAATGGAGAATTAGGCTGGTTTATAGGAAGGATTATATTTATACCTTCATTTGTATTACTCATAAACAACCTTCATATATTTAAAAACTCAGATTCTAACACAAACAATTAATTTTTACAGTTAATCGAATGATTGAACTTATATACGATCCTGCCAATTGTATTCGAAACGCCTCCTGTTGCTTCGTTCCAACCCCATTTTTTTCTTTCAATCCTCCATAAATTCTTCAGGTGTTTCCCACTCTATAACTAGATCATTAATAAATGATTCGAAGTTACCTTCTAGCACTTCATATTGTTTTCCATCAGCTATTATACTGTTAGAGTTATAGTCATAAAAATAAGTAGCATAAATCGTATGAATTGTCATTGTATTATCAAGATATAATTCTTTATTCGTTATCTTTTCTTTTAATTCTATTTCCTCCATCTTTGAAACCACTAAACTCAAAAGTTCCTCTTGTTCAATAGTTGCCCAAAAAGATTCATTTTTGTCAATGTCGTTTTTATCAATTACAATATGGGTAATTTCATCTACATCGTTTAAATCGTTGTCCAATAACGCTTTAAAATTCGTTTTAGAAGAAAGACTATACCAAATAAAAGCACTGATCCCGATAAGAATAACGATTATTACTACAATAAAAATATTCTTTTTCTTCATAATACTCCCCCTAATGATAAGATTATAATATTTATTTCTGGTAATTGATCAATGCTCCGGTTTTCGTACACAATAATCTTATTTTGACTGATATTTAGAATGAAATTCAAGAAAGGAGAGAATTCGTTTTGCTAGAGGTAATTATATTCACATCCATTATTATAATAATAGTATTTTTAGCTTTAGTTAGCGCTTTAAAAGACGAATCCAAACAACATAAAAATAATAAACGCTAATCTAATTGCCAGATTTTAAGAATGTGAAATAATATTGAAAATAATACACTGTTTGTGAAAAAGAAGTTATCTGAACATGGCGAGATGACATAATAATAAAACTTAGAAAACAACGCCCCCGGCAGGATTCGAACCTGCGACACACGGTTTAGGAAACCGATGCTCTATCCCCTGAGCTACGAGGGCATAAAAGGTAATAACAGAAGCTATTATACTAAATACTCCACTATTTGAAAAGCTGACAAATCACTGAATATACTACCCTTTTTAATTTTCATTTTTTTTAACCAATGTGAAGAAAGCAATGAAACCGATCAGCGATGTTGTAAACAATATCATCCCCATCGGCACGGCAGATGCTTCATTAATACCCGCAAGCGGAGAAAATAACGCACCAAGTAACATTGGAAGCATGCCTAATACCGCACTCGCACTTCCTGCACGATGCCCTTGTTTAGCCATACCTAAAGTAAATGTACTTGTAATCGTCATCCCCATCGTAATCATGTATATAAAGATTAAAATCACTAACGACGCTAATGGTCCTTTTATAATTGTCATTAGTAAAAGCAGGGAGGTTGCAGTAAGTGCAATAGTAACTGCTGTCTGTAGAAGTTTTTTCTCTGAGACAATATCACTCAATCGTCCGATGAGAAAGCTTCCAGTAATAATTGCAAGTCCATTGATTCCAAATAAGACACTGAATACCTGTGGTGAAACACCATAGATATCTTGATATACAAATGGCGTACCGGATACATATGCGAAACTTCCTCCATGCACAAATCCAACCACTAATGCATAGCCGATAAACGAACGATCCTTGAGTAAACTCCCCATCGTTTTCACAGAAGAACCAATTGAACTCGGTATACGTTTTTGTGGAGGCAATGTTTCTTTTAATTTTATGGCAACGATGAGAACAATTAAAATGCCAATTATTGCAAGGAAATAAAAGATAGATTGCCAATTTGTAGATGGAATAGCTAATATTCCTCCACCAATCATTGGTGCTATCATTGGTGCTATCGCATTAATTACCATTAAAAGAGCGAAAAACTTTGTCAGCTGTTTGCCTGTAAATACATCACGTACAACTGCACGAGATAACACAACTCCTGCTGATGCAGTTAACCCTTGCAAGAACCGTGCAACAATTAGTGTTGAGATATTAGGCGAAAAAGCACAAAGAAGCGAAGATAAGGCAAATAAGAAAGTCGCAATTAATAATGGTTTTTTCCTACCTTGTGCATCACTTATCGGTCCTACTACTATTTGACCGACAGCTAGTCCAATTAAACACGCAGTCAAACTAAATTGGACAAGGGTAGCACTAACGCCGAAATCTGAAGATATCCCTGGAAAGCTTGGCAAATACATATCGATATTAAGCGGACCTAAAAAAGCCAGTAATCCTAGTAATAACGCTAACCCAATCCGCGCTTTTCCAGTAGGGTTATGTAAGATTGAATTTGATTTTTCCTGATGTTTGAGAGAAATAAGCAATCACTCCTTAATGGAAGAATTTTAATCGTCCATACGCTTCCTGTCAAGAAATGTATACTATTTGTTGTCTTGTAGTAGATAATGTCGATTTATGGTAGAATAAGTAGCGTGTTTTATGTCTGTGGGAAATAGGAGGGAAACCAATGACAGATATGCCTTTTATTGCCATCGAAGGACCGATTGGTATTGGAAAAACATCCTTAGCAAAAAAACTATCCGACCACTTTGAATTTCATTTACTTAAGGAAATTGTCGAAGAAAATCCATTTCTAGGAAAATTCTACGAGAATATCAGTGAATGGAGTTTCCAAACGGAAATGTTCTTTCTATGCAATCGTTTCAAACAACTCGAAGATATTAATAAAGACTATTTACAACAAGAGCAGCCAGTGATTGCTGATTACCATATAACAAAAAATATGATCTTTGCGAAGCGTACATTACAACAAGATAAATTAGAGAAATACGAAAAGATCTATCAAATATTAACAGAGGACATACCAACACCAAATATACTTATTTATATTCATGCAGATTTAGATACGATTCTAAAACGAATTCGTATGCGTGGACGTGAGGTTGAGCAGCATATTGACCCAGAATACTTACGACAGCTTTCTGCTGATTATGAGGCATTTATGTTGGAATTTGAACGTACACATCCTCATATCCCTGTATTGCGTATTAATGGAGATCAAATGGACTTTGTTCAATATCAAGATCATTTAGAACAAATCATTGGTGATGTCGAAAGCCTTATTAACGAACAATGTAGGGCTTTACCGTCTAACTAATCAAAAAAGGGAGTTACAAAATGAACTTACGTGAAAAATACCAAATTCCAAATGACAGCATTATAACCATTGCAGGAACAGTTGGAGTTGGAAAATCAACAATGACCAATGCATTAGCAGAGGCATTACACTTTAAAACTTCATTTGAAAAAGTGGATTCTAATCCCTATTTAAGTGATTTTTATAATGACTTTGAACGTTGGAGCTTCCATTTGCAAATCTATTTCTTAGCAGAACGCTTTAAAGAGCAGAAAAAGATTTTTGAATATGGTGGCGGATTTATTCAAGATCGTTCTATTTATGAAGATACCGGTATTTTTGCTAAAATGCATTACGATAATGGAACCATGAATCCAACTGATTACGATACGTACAAAAGCTTATTTGATGCGATGGTAATGACGCCGTATTTTCCACATCCGGATTTACTCATATATCTAGAAGGATCTTTTGATGAGATCGTTTCACGAATCAAAAGTCGTGGGCGTGATATGGAGAAGAATACTCCAATTGAGTATTGGGAAGAAATGTATCGCCGATATAGTGATTGGATAGATAACTTCAATGCTTGTCCGGTGTTACGAATTAACATCTCGGATTATGATTTAATGAAAGAAGATGATTCCCTAGCGTTAATTTTAGAAAAGATAGGGCGCTCCATTCAACTTTCTAGAAAATATAAAAAAGGTGAAATTATCACCAACTAATAAAGAGGTGGGTCGGGACATAACCAAATTATTTGGTCAAAAGGCGGATGATAGATAAAATAAGCGTAAGAAATATACGGAGACTCCTTGAAAATCAAAAAACGATTTTCTGCGTGCGATGTAATGCTGTCGCAGTCTTCCTTGTCCTGTGGGAGCAAGGCCTAGGCGAGACACCGGAATGCGGAGCATCCGGAGGCTCACCAGCCGCCTTAGGATAAGCGCAGTATATTTCTGAAGCGGGTTTCCAATACCCATTCATTCGATTTCTCTTTTGATTAAATACTTTTGTCTCGACCTCTTTTTATTTCTTATCTACCTTTTTTAATTTTGTCCGATACGGGAATAGTGAAACGTGTACAAGTACCAATATAACAGAAATAAGTATAATTAAGCTTGTCGATAAATCTAATAATAAAGCAACCATTAACACAATTGGGATTCCAAATAACGTGATCCAGCTACTTTTATTATCGGATTGGTAATAATTTTCTTCTCCACAGTGTGAACATATCATACGGGGTTTAAAAATATTTTTAAACGTTTCAGCATAACTCCACTGTGCACCACAATATTTACAGGATGGTGTTTGCATGGTTTTTCTCCCTTCATGACTTGGCAGCAAGTTCCATGGAACGTTCTCGTGCCCTCTGAACACAAGACTGGACAATTGATGCAAAATCTTCACTCATTAATTGCTGGACACCGGCTTCGGTTGTTCCACCAGGACTTGTAATATTTTTTCGAAGTGTTATTGGGTCTCCAGATAATTCTAACATTTTTCCTGCACCGATAACGGTTTGAGCTATTAATTGAGATGCCATTTCTGCATCCAAACCTGCTTCTACAGCTGCTTGTTCCATCGCTTCGACCATATAGTAAAAGAATGCCGGCCCACTGCCAGCGATAGCCGTAACCGTATGCATATCTTTTTCTTTAATAATTGTAGTCATACCAACAGTTTGAAATAATTGTTCTGCAACTGCTAATTGCTCATCAGTAACATAGGATCCTTTTGCAATGGCGGTAGCTGAATATCCAATTAACGCAGAGGTATTGGGCATGGTTCGAATCACTGGTATCTCTTTTTCTAAAATCGCTTCCATTCTTTCCGTTGTAAGTCCTGCAATTACAGAAATCACCATTTGATCAGGACGAATGTATTCTTTCATAAAAGATAATGAGGTTGCAGCGTCTTTTGGTTTCATCGCCAAAATGATAATATCTGCTTGTTTAATGACTTCTTGTTTATTCGTATTTCCTTGAATGTCATAGCCTTCTTCTATTCGTTTTAATCGGTTTATATCACTTTTATTGGTTACGAGTATATTTTCATTTGGGACAATTTGAGCTTTCGTAATTCCAGAAATAATCGCTTCTGCAAGCGAACCTGCTCCCATAAATGCAATCGTTTGATTCATACTCAATATCCTCCTTATCAAGATAGGTTTCAGTCATTTATAAAGGTTGAAAAAAGGTTACATACATGCTGTATATGCCGAATAGATATTACTATTTTAGATGATCTCACTGCCTCCCCACTATTTACAGAAAGCGAATAAAAAAACTGATTACACATCCTTAGTCAAAGGACGGAATCAGTTATCCGCGGTACCACCCTTAATGGTATTATATCACCCAGCTCCATTGATATCGCAGTTCGCTGCGGTTAGCATTACACTAACATACTCCCGGGTAGGTTCATACAGGTAATTGTAGGAATCTTCCAGCCCATGGATTCCATTCTCTACATACAATTATTCAGCTATATTACTTGCCCGTTCCTCGTATTTGTTTACTTAGATTGATTTGTACTATAAGGCTTTCCTAATGTTTTGTCAAGATACGCTCTTATCAAATTACATTATTAACAATAAAACCCCGTTGCAACTGCAACGGGGTTTTTTATCTCCAATATTTATGCGCTAATTTAAAAATGGAGGAGGTAGAGGGATTCGAACCCCCGCGCGGTTTGACCCGCCTGTCGGTTTTCAAGACCGATCCCCTTTCGAGCCAGACTTGGGTATACCTCCCTGAACACAAGAAATAATATAACATGCTTTTTCGAGCATTGTCAACAAAATATAGTAAAAAAATTTATAAAACCTATTTTTTTATATACTCTCTTGATCTAGGGTGTGTTTAACCGAAGATCAAGAGAGCGATTTATTATTAGTTTACCCAATAATTTCTTTTCCACCCATGTATGGACGTAAAACTTCAGGTACGACGACAGTACCATCTTCTTGCTGATAATTTTCTAAGATTGCTGCTACTGTACGTCCAATCGCTAAACCAGAACCATTTAATGTATGCACAAATTCCGGTTTCCCATTTGCTTCACGTCGGAAACGAATACCTGCACGTCGTGCTTGGAAATCCTCAAAATTAGAGCAAGAAGAAATTTCTCGGTAAGTTTCTTGACTTGGAATCCATACTTCAATATCGTATTTCTTCGCAGCGGTAAATCCTAAATCTCCTGTACACATACTCATTACGCGGTATGGAAGTTTTAACAGTTGTAATACTTTTTCTGCTTCCCCTGTTAACCTTTCTAATACGTCATAAGAGTCCTCTGGTTTTACGAAATTAACTAGTTCTACTTTATTAAACTGATGTTGGCGAATTAATCCACGTGTATCGCGTCCAGCAGATCCAGCTTCAGAACGAAAGCTAGCACTGAATGCTACATACTTTTTAGGGAGGTCATCGATTCCAAGTATTTCTTCTCGATGATAGTTAGTCACTGGTACTTCTGCTGTTGGAACCATAAAATAATCCCATTCTTCTAATTTAAACGCATCCTCTTCAAATTTAGGAAGCTGCCCTGTTCCAGTCATACTTGAACGATTTACAATGTATGGTGGAAGCATTTCTTGATAGCCATGCTCATCTGCATGTAAATCCATCATAAAGTTCCATAATGCTCTCTCTAGTCTTGCACCTAAGCCTTTATAAAAAACAAAACGACTTCCTGTTACTTTACCCGCACGCTCAAAATCTATAATGTCTAGATTTGTCGCAACATCCCAATGAGGTAGTGCTTCAAAAGCAAAATTAGGCGCCTCTCCCCATTTTCTTGCTTCAATATTATCTTCTTCATCTTCACCAACAGGAACGCTCTCATGAGGCAAATTTGGAATCGACAGCATGATTTGTTCTAGTTTTTCTTCAATATCCTTCAATTGTTTATCCAGTGTAGCAATTTCTTGGCCAACTTCTCGCATCTCTTTAATTGCAGGTTCAGCATCTTTTTTCTCTCTTTTAAGTTCAGATATTTTCTTTGTAGCTTCATTTCGTTGAGCCTTTAACTTCTCTGTTTCTGCAATTAATTGACGACGATTCGTATCTAGTTCACCAAATTTATCTAAATCTGCTAAATCTTCTCCACGATGCTGTAAACGTTGCTGTACTTCTTCAAAATTTTGGCGTAGATATTTCATATCTAACATGTTCTAATTCCTCCTTTAATATATAACAAATCAAAACAAAAAACTCCCGTCCCTGTAAAAAGGGACGAGAGTATTAATTCCCGCGTTGCCACCCTGATTGAAGGCATATTAATACCTTCCGGCTCTACTAACTTTTAACGGTGTCTGCCGTGCTTACTTACAGAAACAATTCTTTCATAAGCATGTTCAAGGATGGATTCATTATAGTTGAACGTCAATTTCCACCAGCCATTGACTCTCTATAGAACAAACTATCACTACTATTTCCTATCGTTACATTTCTACGTTTATTATGGTATATCATAATCAATTTTTACCAACATTGCAATACCTTATACACAAGTTAATAAGATTGCCTAATTAGTTTTTATTCAAGACCGGAAATTTAGCTAAATAAACCTTTAATCCAATCAACGGCACTTGTAAATATATTTACAAAGAAGTCTCCAATTGCTTGTAGTGTCAGCATAAACCAATTTGATTTCTCCACTGCTTCATCCGTTACAAGCGTGAATTCTCCAGTATTTGAACCGGCATCACTAATATATCCATAATCTTCTGTTTCACCATCATAGACAAGCTTCGCTGTTCCAATTGCTTCATTCGCTTCTACAGGAGCAACTAATTCACCATCTTCATTCAATCGATCTTGATCTATGTTATATTCTAAATGATATAAATCTTTTTCATCTGCTTTAATAGGTACACTCACACTATCTTGAAGTGATATCGACACTTGATCTTCTTTCCCTTTTGCTACTGGGATCGTTTCATGTCCTTCTTCTTGATAGCCTGCTGAGAATAGCTCTGTATTTTCAAAATTAGAGAAACCATAGTCTAATAATTTTGCTGTCTCTTCAAATCGTTCTGTTTCACTTCCGGTTTTCATTACAACCGTAATTAATCGTTGTCCATTACGTTCCGCAGTTCCTGTAAAACTATAACCAGCTAAATCCGTAAAGCCGGTCTTTAACCCATCGACACCTTCATAATAATACGATGCTAGATTATCTCCTTCATGTGGTAACATATAGTTCCAGTTATTGATGGTCTGTCCACCAAAATCGGTTTGCGGAATGCTAGAAATTTCTAATGCTTCTTCATAATCATTAACTAAATGATAGCCTAATAAAGCTGCTGAACGTGCAGATAGTAGATTCGTATCGTTCGGGTTTGTTCCCTCCGGATAATTATCACCTAAATCTTCATTATCTAGTCCAGTAGAGTTTACAAACTTAAATTCTTGTAAGCCCATCTCTTCGCCTTTTTCGTTCATCATTTTAACAAATTCAGATTCAGAGCCAGCAATTAGTTCTGCTAATGCGATCGTTGTTGCATTATCAGAGTTAATCGCCATCGCTTCATATAATTCTTTTACTGTATATTCCTGCTGTTGTCTTAATCCAACACCGGAAAAAGAATTATTTGCGGATATACTATATGGATAATCACTAATTTCTGTTGTTGTATCCCATGTGATATCGCCGTTTTCAATTGCTTCCCAAACAAGATATTCTGTCATCATTTTTGTCATGCTAGCAGGAGGTAACGCAACATCAGGATTTTTTGCATACAGGACTTTTCCTGTTTCACCATCCACGAGTATTGCTGATTCAGATTCTAGGTCTAATTCATTTGCTTGGACAGTTGTAGTGGCTGTCAACATGGATGTAAATACGAGGATGCTTGCTACCGCTAACAGTAAAACTTTGTTAATTTTATTTCTCAATTTCTTGTACCTCCATCATAAGTATCGCTATATTACATAATACTATGTATTCTGCTTAGCACCTATCATATTTTAACATAGCAGTAATAAAAAAAATAGATGAGGATTGTCCCCCCACCTATTTTAATCTAGGAATATGGCAATTATATGGCAAAGTGAAGTTTATTTACATTTTTATTAAAAAATGATGATATTCATTTTACCGTACAATTTGTTTTCAAAGAAGTTTAGCTTATAAAGTATAGTTTGGTGCTTCTTTCGTAATTTGAACATCATGCGGATGACTTTCACGTAAACCTGCATTTGTGATACGAATAAATTTACCATCATTACGAAGGGCCTCAATTGATTTTGTACCACAGTATCCCATACCAGAACGAAGGCCACCAACAAGCTGATGGAACGTGTCACTTAATGGTCCTTTATAAGCTACACGACCTTCAATACCTTCTGGTACAAGTTTTTTGTTTTGTGATTCACTTTGGAAATAACGATCTTTGGAACCAGCTGCCATGGCGCCAACTGAGCCCATTCCACGATATACTTTATATTGACGTCCTTGGAAAATTTCTGTTTCTCCTGGGCTTTCCGATACACCTGCGAACATGCTTCCGATCATAACTGCATGTGCACCAGCTGCTAGAGCTTTTACAATATCGCCGGAGTACTTAATTCCTCCATCTGCAATAACCGGAACACCATACTCTGCCGCAGCTAAAGCACAATCATGAACTGCAGTGATTTGTGGTACCCCTACTCCAGCTACAACACGAGTTGTACAAATAGATCCAGGTCCAATTCCTACTTTAACTACCGATACACCTGCTTCGATTAATGCTTTAGTTCCTTCTGGGGTAGCTACATTACCAGCAATGATTTGAAGGTCTGGATAGGCTTGACGTACTTTTTTCAATTGTTCTAATACACCTTGTGAATGTCCATGAGCTGTATCGATAACGATTGCATCAACACCAACACTTACAAGTTTTTCAATACGTTTCATTGCATCTCCAGTTACTCCAACAGCCGCTCCAACAATTAATCTACCTTGAGCGTCTTTTGCTGAATTTGGGAATTCAATGACTTTCTCAATATCTTTAATTGTTATAAGTCCTTTTAATATATTTCGATCATCTACAAGTGGAAGTTTTTCAATTTTATATTGTTGAAGTAATTTTTCTGCTTCCTGTAACGTTGTTCCAACAGGAGCCGTTACAAGATTTTCACTTGTCATTACTTCTGAAATAGAGATCGAATAATCTTGTATAAAACGAAGGTCACGATTCGTTAAAATGCCGACAAGCTTTTGTTCTTCAATATTGTTTACAATTGGAACACCAGAAATTCGAAATTTACCCATTAAATGCTCTGCATCGTAGACTTGATGTTCTGGAGTTAAAAAGAATGGATTCGTAATAACACCACTTTCAGAACGTTTTACTTTGTCTACTTGTTCTGCTTGATCTTCAATCGACATATTTTTATGAATAACACCAAATCCACCTTGACGTGCCATTGCAATCGCCATTTCTGCTTCTGTAACTGTATCCATGCCAGCACTTATAAATGGAGATTTTAATTTTAACGTAGAGGTTAATTCAACACTTAAATCTACTTGATTTGGCAATACTTCTGATTTTGCAGGCAATAACAATACATCATCAAAGGTTAATCCTTCTTTTGCAAACTTGTCTTCTCTCATTTTTACTTCCTCCTTTTAAATTTGAATTCCCATATTTCAACCGCTTTTGCAGTTCTAACTACATGCGGTAATATCATTTTCTAGGCATGAATAATGCCAGTAATCTCGCTCAAACTAAAAGTATTAACAAAGCTATTTTTATATACATTACTCTATATTTTTCGCTTTTTCAAGAAGATAAATATGTAAAAAAAGAAGAACTGTAATTCTAAATATTATGATAGTTATGGGGTTGGATAATGATGGAAACAAATCAGTTGTTTACACATTTAAGTGCGCAAGAAAATGCACAGTCATTTTTACGTACATGTTATCAAAATATCGATGAACAAACGAAAAAAAGCTATCAAAATGGCCCGACTTTTATGCACTATCTTCAACACGGGTTACAGTTTTATAAGAATGGCGAAGAAAGCAGCCCCATAGTAAGACCCGTTCTTTATTTTTATGGCATGGTTCATCTCTTAAAAGGATGGTTACTTACCAAGCGTCCGGATTACCCTGAAAGTACTGCATTACTTGCCCATGGAGTAACGTCAAGAAAGCGAAAGCGAAAGGATTATCAGTTTTTTGAGGATGAAGTAAAGATCCAACAACAAGGACTCTTCCCTTATTTTGTTAGACATATATATCAATTCAATCCTTTTCCTTTGGAGAAGGCTTCCATGCGGTTATTATTAGCCAATATTCCTGAATTACAGGTGTTATGGAACTATCAACAACGAGAAACATTAATTGATGTAGGAGAAATTAATAACAAGCAATTAGTATTTCCAACGTCGATACTAGATCATTACCATTTAACTCGAAATGCATTTGTACATCGCATTCGTCCTTTCCTCCCACCGATCAAAGAGGTTAAGGAAGAGAGGACTTTGTTTAGAATCGATTTACAAAACGTAATAATGCAAGCCGATGGTCCATTTTTTGTCCATATGGATAATCAACGATTGTATTTTCCTACATCTCGGGATATTTACTTTCCATACTCCGAAATAATCGCTCATTATTTAATTTTGTATAATTTGAGTATGCTTTGTCGTTATGAGACAGAATGGTGGGGAGAGTTAATGGTATCAAAAGAGGATAGGGCTTATCCAATGATTGAACATTTTTTAGAGGTAACCAGAAGGAAAATCCCTTATTTAATAGAAAAAGAGCTCCATTCTATTTATTCCGATTGTAACGGCAAGTAAGTACCCTCTTTTTGAATACAATAGAGGGACTACAAACAACAAAATAGAATAGGCTCATCATTTTAACCAAGTATCTTATCAATATATAGTTCAGGAAGCTGTTCTAATGAGAATATATCATCACTGTCATTACTTTTTACGATTGGGCGTGTTGGCTCATGTTTATTGACAAATACTACCTCACCAGCAACGCCATTATTTAATACCACCTTGGAATTTTCTAGCCAGTTGGAGAAGATATTCATAAATGTATTCACTACATCTGGATCATATAAGCGAATCGTGCTTACATGTAATTCTTCTATTACATTCACGATATTCCTTGCCTTCCGATAACAGGTTGTTGTCGCCATAGCATGATAGGAATCCGCAACTGCTATAATTCGAGCGTAAGGATGTACTTTATTCAGAGTCATGCCTAATGGATATCCTTCTCCGTTTCCTCGTTCATGATGCTGCAGGACAGCTAGCTGAACACCGCTTGTTAAAGAAGGAAGATCTTTAATCATGACATAACTTGTTTGCGGATGTTTTTTGATATTTTTGAATTCTTTTGACGTCAAAGGACCTTGTTTTTGAATTACATCTATATCCAACTTTGCCATCCCACAATCACAAAGGACACCAGCTAATCCAACTTGGATCCATTCACCTCGTCGATACCCCATTTCTTTCGCGATGAATGCGGATATCAATGAAGTTGCTACACTATGATGAAAAATGTATTCTTCAGTTCGCGCAAATTGATGCAGGGAAAAAATCACGTTGGCATCTAATTGCTCTAATTGTTCTAGCAAGGGAATAATAGCATTTCGTAAATCTGGGATAGAAACAGGCATGGATTGTTGCCATTTTAAGAATTGATCTTTATAGGCACTTACCGCTTTCCTATACTCTTTCAAGAAAAATCCGTTTCTCTTCTCTTGTACTGAATGAGAACGAATATTATCTTCTGCTTCTTCTTTTGAATGTTCGTTTACTTTATTACTTGGTTTATTGTCAGTTACTAATGTATCTATATCGACAGTATCAATAAGGAATTTTTGAATTATTTGAATGTCATTTTCCGTGAGTTCTGTCCCTTTTAACGCAATTGGCCGGTTAGATTTTCCGATAATATCTTTTTGTAACACATAGCCAGGCATGAGATGTGAAGTCTTCATTTTCATATAACATTTCCCCCTAAGATAGACAATATGGAAGTGCTGCCTCTATCAAAATAAGAGACAGCACCATTAATTATTCCTTATCTTCGTTTGTCTCTGTTGATGGATCCGTTGTTTCTCCTTCTACTACTTCAATATCCTCGACATCTTCTTCATCATCTTTTTCGATACGAGTAACTGTAGCTACTTCTTCACCATCCTGCAATCGAATTAAGTGAACCCCTTTTGTATTTCTACCTGTTTGTGATATGTCCTGCACTTGTATTCGGATTAATACACCGGCAATGGTAATTAACATTAAGTCTTCGTCACCATTTACTGCCTTAACTGCAACAACATTTCCCGTCTTTTCATCGAGTTTACAAGTAAATACCCCTTTACCACCACGATTAATACGACGGTATTCTGATTCATCGGTTTGTTTACCGAATCCTTTGTTGGTAACGTGAAGAATTTTAGATCCTGGTTCAATAATTTCCATGGAAACGACGACATCATCGCCTCGTAAAGAAATCCCTTTAACACCTGCAGCCGTTCGTCCCATCGAACGAATCTGTGTTTCTTCAAAACGAATGAGATAACCGTTCTTCGTTGCTATCATCATTTCTTTTTGTCCATCTGTCAGACGAACGGATATTAATTCATCTTCTTCTCGAAGGCCGACTGCAATTAATCCACCTTTACGGATATTACGGAATTTCTCAAGAGATGTACGTTTTGCAATTCCGTGTTTGGTCGTAAAGAATAGGTACGCTTCTTCATCAAATTGATTAACGGATATAACAGCATTCACCCATTCCCCTTTTTCCACTTGAAGAAGATTAATAATTGGTATGCCTTTCGCAGTTCGGCTGAACTCCGGAATTTCATACCCTTTCGCCTTATAAACCTTCCCTTTGTTGGTAAAGAAGAGGATCGTATCATGTGTAGATGTAGATACTAAATGTTCTACAAAATCATCCTCGTTAGTACCCATACCTTGTATTCCACGTCCCCCACGTTTTTGTGTGCGGTACGTAGATGCAGGTAATCGTTTGATATAACCTTGATGAGTTAACGTTATGACGATATTTTCTTCTGGGATAAGATCTTCATCTTCAAAGAATCCTGCGCCACCTGCTACGATTTCTGTTCTTCGATCTTCTTTATACTTTTCTTTAATCTCCGTTAATTCTTCACGGATAATCTCTAATACTTTTTCTTCATCCGCTAAAATTGCTTTTAATTCTTCAATCAAAGCCTGCAGCTCTTTATATTCATCTTCAATTTTCTCTCGCTCTAATCCCGTTAAACGTTGAAGACGCATATCCAAGATAGCTTGTGCTTGTTTCTCACTTAATTTAAATCGTTCCATTAAACCTTCGCGAGCAATATCAGCTGTTTTAGAACTACGGATTAACTCAATTACCTCATCCAAGTGATCCAGTGCTATACGTAGACCCTCTAAAATATGTGCACGTGCCTCTGCCTTATTTAATTCAAATTGCGTACGACGTTTTATGATGACTTTTTGATGCTCTAAGTAGTAGCTAAGACATTGCTTTATATTAAGTACTCTTGGTTGCCCATCTACAAGTGCCAGCATATTGATGCCAAATGTAGTTTGTAGGGACGTATGCTTATATAAATTATTAAGTACAACATTCGCATTTGCATCACGTCGTAATTCAATTACAATTCGCATTCCATTACGGTCAGATTCATCGCGAAGATCAGTGATACCTTCTACTTTCTTATCACGAACTAATTCTGCAATTTTTTCAATCAGTTTTGCTTTGTTAACTTGATAAGGTAATTCTGTGACAATAATTGTTTCTTTATCATTTTTACCTTGTTCGATATTTAACTTCGCACGAATGGTAATAGATCCTTTACCAGTCTCATATGCTTTTCGAATACCGCTCCGGCCTAATATTTGACCAGCAGTTGGAAAATCAGGACCTGGAAGATGATTTTCCATTATTTCGTCTATCGTAATGTCAGGATTTTGACTAATAGCCAGTACAGCATCAATCGTCTCCCCTAAATGATGAGGGGGGATATTCGTCGCCATACCAACTGCAATCCCAGATGTACCATTTACAAGTAAATTTGGAAAACGTGCTGGAAATACAACAGGCTCTCTTTCTGTACCGTCATAGTTATCTTGATAATCGATCGTGTCTTTATTAATATCACGGAGTAATTCCATGGAAATTTTGGACATTCTAGCTTCTGTATAACGCATAGCTGCTGCTGAGTCACCATCTACGGATCCGAAGTTTCCGTGTCCATCGACTAACATATATCGATAGCTAAAAGTTTGCGCCATACGTACCATCGTTTCGTATACTGCGGAATCACCATGTGGGTGATATTTACCAATAACTTCACCAACAATACGAGCTGACTTCTTATATGCTTTATCTGAATGCATACCTAAGTCGTTCATCGCATATAGAATACGACGATGAACTGGTTTCATTCCGTCACGCACATCTGGTAATGCACGAGCTACAATTACACTCATCGCATAATCGAGGAATGACGTACGCATCTCATTACTAATATTAATTTCCGATACTCTCGGACGATTTATATCTGCCATTCTTTCATTACCTCCCAATCACTAAGCACACTAACTTAGTGATTTCCTTCAATCGATCTTCTATCTAATCATTCATATTTGGACATGGTTAAATGTCTAAGTTCTTCACATATTGTGCATTTTCTTCGATAAAGATTCGACGTGGCTCTACTTTATCTCCCATTAACATATCGAATACTTGGTCAGCATCGATTGCATCGCTTAATTCTACTTGCAGGAGTGTACGAGTATCAGGGTCCATTGTTGTATCCCATAATTGATCTGCGTTCATTTCTCCTAAACCTTTGTATCGCTGAATATTAGGTTTTGGTGCTTTAGGAATTTCATTTAATATCCGATCCAATTCTTTATCGTTATACGCATAATTCACCGTTTTTCCTTGCTTCACTTGATAAAGTGGTGGTTGCGCGATGTAAATATAGCCTTGTTCAATCAGTGGACGCATATATCGGTAGAAGAACGTTAATAGCAATGTTCGAATATGCGCACCATCTACGTCAGCATCCGTCATGATAACGATTTTGTGATATCGTGCTTTACTAATATCGAATTCTTCGCCAACACCGCTTCCTAGCGCTGTTATCATAGCTCGTACTTCATTATTAGATAAAATACGGTCCAAGCGTGCTTTTTCCACGTTTAAAATCTTACCTCTTAGTGGGAGGATTGCTTGGAAATGGCGATCCCTACCGGATTTTGCAGAACCTCCAGCTGAGTCCCCCTCTACAATATATAGTTCACTTATAGCGGCATCTCGTGAAGAACAGTCAGCTAACTTACCAGGTAAATTAGAAATCTCTAAGTTACTTTTACGACGTGTAAGTTCTCTTGCTTTTTTAGCTGCAAGCCGTGCTCGTGACGCCATCAATCCTTTTTCGACAATAATTTTTGCTGTGGAAGGATTTTCATATAAAAACTTAGAAAATGCTTCAGAAAAGACTCCATCTGTTATTGCACGAACTTCACTATTACCGAGTTTCGTCTTTGTTTGTCCTTCAAATTGTGGATCTGGATGTTTGATAGATACGATTGTTGTCATTCCTTCACGAACATCGTCACCGGAAAGATTAGAATCTCCATCCTTAATTAAACCGTTTTTCTTTGCATAATCATTTATTATACGTGTCAAACCGCTACGGAATCCGACTTCATGTGATCCACCTTCATACGTATGGATATTATTCGCGAATGAGTATAAATTGCTTGCAAATCCATCATTGTATTGAATAGCTACTTCTACAGAGATCCCTTGGTCTTCTCCTTCTGCAAAGAAGGGCTCATGAAGAACTTCTTTATTTTTATTAATAAATTCAACATAAGAACTTATACCGCCTTCATAGTGGTACGTCACTTGTTCTCTATCCGTACGTTTATCTTCGATAGAAATTTTTAATCCTTTATTTAAAAATGCAAGCTCACGAAGACGTTGTTCCAATGTATCAAAGTTATATTCTGTTGTTTCTGTGAAGATTTCTGTATCTGGTCTAAAGTGAGTTACAGTACCAGTAATATCGGTATCTCCAATCACCTTAATTTCTCCATCTGGAACACCTTTTTTGAACGACAGGAAATGAACTTTCCCATCACGATGTACATACACTTCTAATTCACTAGAAAGTGCATTTACAACCGATGCCCCTACACCGTGTAATCCGCCAGAAACCTTATAACCGCCTCCACCGAATTTTCCGCCAGCATGTAGTACAGTCATAATTACTTCAAGTGCGGGTCTTCCAGTTTTTTGTTGGATATCAACTGGAATACCACGTCCATTATCCTTTACTGTAATACTATTATCTTCTTCAACCACTACTTGAATATGGTCACAATAACCTGCTAATGCTTCATCGATACTATTATCGACAATTTCCCAGACTAAGTGATGAAGCCCTTTTTCACTAGTAGAGCCAATATACATACCAGGTCTTTTTCTAACTGCTTCTAATCCTTCAAGAACTTGTATCTGATCTGCACCATATTCTTGGTTTTCCGTAATTTTATCTTCCATAGACATTTTCTCACACTCATTTCTGTTGAAATACACTTAAATAGGAGACCGATTTTATCGATGTCCTTCTATTCGGAAGCTTTTGCAATAAATAACTTGATTTAGCTTGTAGATTCCTCAATCTTCGGGAATTTGAAACTCCGCTCTAGAAATATATCCCGCTTATCCAACGGCGGCAGATAAGCCTCCGGTTGCTAACGCAATCCAGGGTCGGAGAATTTCATTTTTCTATCTATATTTAACGATTAAATGGATAGTTCATCTGAATAATCATCCAATTTATTAATCGTGGACATCATACTTGAACGTTTTTTTAACGTTGCAACGGACAATGAGCTAAAATACACATGATCTTCCGTTAGCATAATTGATTTAGCATGTTTCCTTGGGCCAGAGACTTTTTTATTTTTTTTCCAAGCCTCCATCATTTCATCAACAATGGAAGATGACGAAAGTAGATTGCAATCAATAATGGCAACGATCTCCTTTGTTCGAATGACATTTCCGTTTCCAATATGGATAAACATAAATCGTCACTTCCTTTTAAATTATTTTCTGCTAATTAATTCACTACACCATCGGTAACTCTAAATAACTCAGCTTGTTGTAATGTTTCATGATGAATACCTTCAACACTTGTCGTTGATACAAATGTTTGTACCTTACCTTGAATAGTATTAAGTAAATGAGATTGACGATAATCATCTAATTCACTTAATACATCATCTAGCAGGAGGATAGGATATTCTCCAACCTCTTGATAAATCAGCTCAATTTCCGCTAGTTTAATCGATAAAGCAGTTGTGCGCTGCTGACCTTGTGAACCATATGTTTGCACATCTTTTCCATTTACAAAGAAAATTAAATCATCTCGATGCGGGCCAGCTAAAGTCGTTCCACGCTCAATCTCCTTTTGCTTTACCTCTGCGAACTTCATTTGATATATATTACCTATTTTTTCCTTATTTGCGTCTTCTGATACTTCAATACTCGGACTATATTGAATTTCGAGTTGCTCTAATTCTCGACTTATTCCTCTATGAATCGGTTGAGCCCATTTTCTTAACAATTCTAAGTAAATAAAACGTCGTTCCAATAAAATAGAAGCATGCTCAATCAATTGATCGGTTAATACTTCTAACATGGTCGTATCGGAATTAGGTTTTCGTTGTAATTGTTTTAATAAATGGTTGCGTTGCTTTAATACTTTTTGATACTGCGCTAAATGATAAATATAGGTTGGTTGTATTTGACCAAGTTCCATGTCCATAAATCGTCGTCGAATTTGGGGAGCACCTTTGACAATTGTCAGATCTTCTGGAGCAAACATCACGACATTCACCGACCCAATATAGTCGCTTAAACGATGTTGCTCAAGGTGATTGACCTTTGCTTTTTTTCCTTTGGAAGTTATGGAGATTTGCAAGGGAATAGACTGATTTCTTTTTGTAATTCTACCTTCTATTTTAGCATAATCTTTGTCCCATTGAATTAATTCTTTTTCTCTAGGAGTTCGGTGACTCCGAGCAAATGATAGAACGTAGATAGCTTCCATTAGATTTGTTTTACCTTGAGCATTTTCTCCGATAATCACATTAATTTGATCATCAAATGCTATCTCCAATTGGTCATAATTTCGATAATTCGTTAGTTCTAATTTTTCAATATGCATGTTTAGTCCTCTTTAATCACGATATATGAACCAATGCCTTGGATTTCAACGACATCCTTTGGATATAACTTTCTTCCACGTCTTTGCTCGAGATGACCATTTACTAAGGCACCTTCTTCTTGAAGAAAAGTCTTTACCATTCCTCCAGATTCCAAGAAATTTAATAGCTTAATCAATTGCCCTAAAGTAATATACTCCGTGTCGATTTGTATTTGTTCGTGCATGTTTATCACCAAATTCTTTTTATATTTTAAAACCGGATACACTTTAAAAGTCTTATATATCTATTCTACTAAAGATTTGCTCGAAAAGGAAGTTTACCTCTCAAAATATACAAAAACGTCTTAAAAACCCTTAATTTTGCATTTTAAATTTATCTCCCTCCAAATTTAGGATGCAATTTTATTCTCACCTTTACACTAAATGAAAAAAAGCCCTTTCGTTGAAAGAGCTTCTTCCCATATTATTTAGATTAATTAATAGGTTCTAACAGGTAAGATAAGTTGTAGAATAGAATCATCCCCAACTGGTCGGATAATAAATGGTCTCATTGCGCCAGTAAACTCAATTTGTACTTCATCATATTCGATTGCTTTTAGTGCATCAATCATATATTTAGAACTAAATGAGATCTTCACATCTTCACCTTCCATTTGGTCAGCTGTAATTTCCTCAACAACGTTTCCTACTTCTGGCGAATTACTGGAGATTTCAATCATTGAATTACCAGGTGCATTAAACTTTACGACATTATTTCTTTCTTCTTTCGCCAATAAGGAAGCACGATCAATTGTCCCTAATAATTCTTTCGTTTTTAATTGAATTTTTGTCTTACTTTGCTCAGGGATTAATCTAGAAGTTTCCGGATAATTTCCATCAAGCAGTCTTGAAAGGAAGTTTAAGTGCTTCGTACGGAATAAAATTTGATTATTAGTCACACTAATTTCTACCGTTTCTTCAGAATCCCCAAGAATTTTGTTTAATTCATTGAGACTTTTTCCAGGTACAACAATTTGTGATATTTCGATTGGTGCATTAGAAACCGGAATTTCTCTTCTTGCTAAACGATGACTATCCGTTGCAGTAAATGAAAGTGAGTTATCCACAAGTTTCAAGTTTACACCGGTTAAAATCGGTCGAGTTTCCATTGTGGATACTGCAAATACAGTTTGCTTAATCATACTTTTTAATAGATCAATCGGTAATTCAAAACTATTTTCTGTTTGAACTTTTGGTAGCTGTGGATATTCTTCAGCACTTTGTCCATTTAAATTAAATTCTGCTTTTCCAGAAGTAATTCTTACGTTCAATTGATCATCTACTACAATATCAACCGTACTTTCTGGTAATTTCCTAACTATATCCGGAAAATATTTTGCTTGAAGTATAATTGTACCTTCTTCAATATTTTCCACATGAACAATACCGTCTTCTTCAATTGGAATATAATACTCAATTGAAATATCCGAATCACTTCCTGTTAAAGTAACTCCATGATTTTTCACTTCTATTTTCATGCCTGTCAAAATTGGAATTACCGTTCTTGCAGAAATGGCCTTCATTACATTTGATACACCATTAATTAACTTATCTCGTTGGATTGTAAATCTCATTTTAGTTCCCTCCTAATTTGGAAGTTATATTTATTATTTTTATTTATAAAATACAGTAATAATAATAATAGGGCCTGTGATTATGTGGATAACTATCATTATTACACTTTACTAAAGGTTTTCCACATGTGGATAAACTGTGCATGAGTGAGACACGTTTTACACAGTATACACATGGGGATATCTTTATATCGACTTAAGCTTTTCTTTTAGTTCTTCGATATCTCTATCTAATTCCGTATCTTGTTCTAGCATTTTTGATATTTTTTCATGAGCATGAATGACAGTTGTATGATCTCGACCGCCAAACTCTTCTCCGATCTTTGGTAAAGATGCATCGGTTAATTCTCTCGATAAATACATCGCTATTTGTCTAGGAAATGCAATAGATTTTGTCCGCTTTTTTGCAGCAAAATCTTCTAAACGAATGTGGTAGCGTTCTGCAACAATTTCTTGAATAGCTGGTATGGTAATTTCTTTTGGTTTACTACTAGGAATAATATCCTTTAACGCATCCGCTGCTAATGAAGCATCGATATCTTGATTAACTAATGATGAATAAGCTACCACTCTAATTAATGCACCTTCTAGTTCACGGATATTTGTATTAATTTGATTTGCAATATAGAGCATGACTTCATTTGGTATATCGAGTCCTTCTGCTTTTGCTTTCTTATTAAGAATCGCAATTCGTGTCTCTAAGTCTGGAGGAGTAATATCAGTAATTAATCCCCATTCAAAACGAGAACGTAATCGGTCTTCTAATGTTGGAATTTCTTTTGGTGGTCGATCACTTGAGATAATAATTTGTTTACTTTCACCGTGCAATGCGTTAAATGTATGGAAAAACTCTTCTTGCGTCGATTCTTTTCCAGCAATAAATTGAATATCATCAATTAATAAAACATCAATGTTTCGGTATTTATTACGAAAATGATTGGATTTATTATCCATGATTGCGTTAATAAATTCATTTGTAAATTTTTCGGATGTTAAATAAACGACTTTAGCATTCGGATTATGGTCTCGTACATAATGACCAATAGCGTGCATTAAATGTGTTTTACCTAATCCAACTCCCCCATAAATAAATAGAGGATTATATGCTTTTGCAGGTGCTTCAGCTACCGCTAATGAAGCAGCATGAGCGAAACGATTACCAGCTCCAATGACAAATGTATCAAAAGTATATTTTGAGTTAAGCATCGATTTTGGTGAGTCACCTGTATCTGTAGACTGCTTTGGTTTTGGCATAGGCTTTTGCTCTTCTATTTCTTCTAATGAATCAGGAATGATAAATTTTGTATTTAATTCAGATCCTGTAACTTCAAGTAGCATCTGAGAAATTAAGTTCGTGTATTGATTTTCTAACCAATCTCTTGCGAATTCATTTGGAGCAGAAATAATTAGTGTATCTTTTTCTAATGCTTCTGCTTTTGTATTTTTAAGCCACGTATCAAAGCTAGGTTTACTCAATTTTTCTTCAATTTTTTTTAATGTAGCGCTCCATAATTCTTCAATATTTTCCAAAGTAGTGCTCACTCCTTTCCTAATTTAATCATGACAGAAAAAGCCTCTCTCAATCTAAAATAGATGGAAAGGCATTATTATCTTTATCTATGTACGAAGCATAGATGACAAACTAAATTTTTAAATCATTCGTAGTCAGAAACCGGCTACGACCAGCGTAAGCGCCTAGAAACGAGGCAACTTCAAGAAAATTCAGCAATGACGAGCTGCTGAGGCTCTAATTCAAAGAAAAATGTCCCTAAAAACAGGTGGGAATTTGCCCAAATTAGTATGTTTTTTACGCTGATTTTTTTGAAAGT